>NZ_JBBKTQ010000009.1:0-272714 GCF_037890035.1 Ramlibacter sp. AN1133 | reverse complement strand
TTCAGATAGTTGTGCCCTTTCCCGTGGGGACATCCGGTGCAAAAGTTCAGTCCTCGTCCCTGTTTCTTGTAGCCATGCCTCACCTTGCCGCTCGCGCTCACGAAAGCATGCTGGAGCTGTGCGCCTCGATCGCCAGTGCCCTCCCGGATGCCCACGTCGGCCGGTTGACGCCGGATCCGGCCATTCCAGCCAGCACCGTGCACGTCCGCCTGCCCAACCGCCTGGTGCTGTCGGTGAGCAACTCCCTGGACCAGCCGGAGACCCACTTCATCGTCATGCGCACCGGCGTGTCCATGGAGCTGAAGCTGCCCTTCGAGCAGGAGTACGAAGACGGTTACGGCGTGAGCGACATGCTCACGCGCGAACAGGCGCTGGAGCTGGTGCGCAGCTATGCGGCTTTCCGGCGCGACACGGCGCCCATGCTGCACTGAGTTCAGACGGGCTGGACCTGCTGCGCCAGGTGGAAGTCCCACCAGTCCCGCAGCATGCGGTAGTAGACGCGTGGCGTCAGCGCGTGGGCGTACAGGCCCAGGGCCCAGGCGTCATGGATCTCGACCAGTGCGGTCTCACCGCTGGCGAGCACTCCCATGTCCAGGCTGTATGGAGCGAGCGCGCCATAGGCTGCGATGGCGGCGTCGACTTGGGCCCGCTCCGGCGCCGGGGCATCGTCAGCGCCGTCGGGGTCGTAGCGGGCCTCTCCGATTACACGGCCGCCGCAGACGTAGTAGCGCCATTCGCTGGTGAAGCTCACGACGGGGCTCGTCCAGACCTCGGTTGCCGGGTCCAGCCTGCGCAGCAGCGCGAGTTGCTCCCGGTCGTGTTCGTCCAGTGCCGCGTCGTCGGCCGGGTCGAAAACGAACCCGTTAAAGACTTTGGTCGCAACGGGCTTCACGAAGGTGCGTGCGGTCAGGCTCGCCAGCTTGCCCACCGAGGTGCGCGCCACGGTGCGGTGCAACCACGACTGCAGGCTGGCTGGGAAGCCGGGCGGCTGCGGCGGCTCGATGCCGGCCACCGACATCGCCTCGCTCACGAATTCCACGCTGCCCACCGGCATCATCTCGCCGGATTCGAGCTGCGCGCGAAACGAGGGGATCTGCTCCATGTCCGCGCTGGCGATCGCCAGGTCGTCCAGCAGGCCCGCGGTGCGCACCGCACGGATCTCCGCGCTCTGGACCGACTGCAGAAGGACCGAGCGCTTCACGAGCGATCTCCCTTGCGCACGCACCCGGGCTGCGGGGCGAGCCACTCGGTGTGGCGCCACACCCACGGCGGCGTGGGGCTGCGGTCCTGCCAGAGCCCCACGTGCGCAGCGCGTGCGCGGTCCTCGAGCTCGTACACCGCGCGATCGCGCACGTAGCCGTTGCCGCCTCGATTGGCCCAGGCGAGGCCTTCCTGCACCAGGATCCGGTTGGCAGTGGTGCTGCCCATGACCACGTCGCAGACGGAGCGGCCGTACCGGTCGGTATCCATGCACCGCAGCTCGACCTGGCGCCCCTTGACCAGTTCCGCGAGGCGGCGGCCGGACTGGTCGGAGTGCGGCTGGCCAGGCCGGCAGTGGCCGTGGCCGGTCTCCGGGGCGTCGATGTTGGCCAGGCGGACCTTCAGCTGTTGGTGATCCGGCAGGAGCGCCACGAGGGTGTCGCCGTCGTCGACGTAGACGACCTTGGCCAGCACCGGCTGCGTCGGGGTTGCGGCCGCTCGCGTGCCGGCGGTTCGCGCTTGCGCCAGGCCGAACGCGGCCGCCGAAACGAAGACAGCGAGGGGGAGGACGGGGACGAGCTTCACGGCGATGGTTCCTGTTTGGTGTTGTTCTGCGTGGACTGTACTATTTTGCGAATGGACACCAGCGCAAACGATAAAGCCACGATGCCGACAATTCTCCCGCATTCCGCGCCGGCGGCCAAGCAGAGGGCTGCTGGCGCGCCCGACCAGACGGGCCTGGGCCCGGAGTTGGCGCAGGAGCGCATCGTCGAGGAAACGCCCCGTAGGCTTCGCCGGCTCTCTCGGCAGCAAGTCATGGAGGCTGCGCGCAACATGCCGCCCCCTCCGGCGGACCGCGTGCGAAGCGAGCCTCACACGATCGTGGGCAACGGCAGCGGCAAGGGCGAGGTGCAGCGTGGCTGATGTCTCGCCCCGCGTCGCCCATGCCAAGCTGCCAGCTGCAACCATCGGAAAGATGATCTCGCGCGCACTGCACGACGCGCTGGAGTCGGGCTGCATCGGCCGCATGAACAGTGTGCACGAGATCATGGAACGGGAAAGGACGCAGGGGTTCGAGGGCCTGTGCTCCATGGTGCTGCAGGACACCGCCGACTTCTTGCTTGTCGCCGCACCAGGATTCGACCGCCAGTTGAAGCTGGCCAGCGGCCGTGGCCGGGACGAATGGCTCAACCTGATGTCTTGAGGACGTGAAGAGAGAGCGACCATGGCTGACGCCATTCGAGGCCAGGCTGACGACCTGATGGACAAGCTGCTGGACGCCGCACGCAAGGATGGAATCCTGCGGCAGACCCGCCTGGTGCCATTGGCACGCGCCAGGCTGCTGCGGTTCATTCAGGGCGTGGCAGCCGGCTTCTCGATGTGCGAGAACTGCGACGGGGCCGGCACGACTGGCTGCGTGATTCCGGGCAGCGATTTCCAGCCCCCAGAGGGCGAGCGTTGCGGCTCCTGCGGCGGCTCAGGGCGTTGCGAGCTGCCGCCCGATGCGCCTGCGCTTGATGTCTGCCAGAGCTGCTCCGGGTCGGGCTCGAAAGGCCCTACCGGATGCACCGACCGTCTCGGAACCGGCCGGGTACGGGACGTGTACGGCCCGCCTGGCGGTGAAGCCCGTGAGCCGGATGGGTACCTGAACCTGCGTGCCGGTATGGCGATCTCGCCCATGCAGTACGCCACCGTAGCCAACAAGTCGGAGTGGCGCGCGTTCAACTTCGCCGATGGTGTGGCGCGCCAGGACCGTGAGACAAGATGATGAATTCTGCCCAACTCTCCCTCTTCGAGCCGGTGTTGAATGCCTACAAGGAAGCGGGCGAGCTGACCAACGAGCAGCTCTATGGAAGGCTGTCCGAGAAGCTGGGGCTGCCCAAGGAAGTCTGGGCCGCGCGGCAGCCTGTGGGACGCTCCGGCGAGCTGCACAACCTGCAGCGACGCAGCGTGCGTTGGGTGCAGCAGACGCTCAAGGCAATGGGCCTCCTGGAGCGCAGCGACGCGCGGGCGGTGTGGCGGACCACTCCGAAGGCCAAAGGCCTCACGCCAGCGCCGCCCCGTACCTTCCTGGTCGCGTTCAGCACCGACTTGGGCATCGCGCTTTGGGGGCGCTGCCAGGATGTGTTCCAGCGCATTGACGAGCCCCTGCATCTGGTGCTCACGAGCCCGCCCTATCCCTTGCAACGGCCGCGTGCCTACGGCAATCCGCCGGTGCAGGAGTACGTCGACTTCATCTGCAACGCGATGGAGCCGCTCGTTCGCCACCTCGTACCTGGGGGCAGCGTGTGCCTGAACCTCGGCAACGACGTGTTCGAGCCGGGCACGCCGGCCAGGTCGCTCTATTCGGAGATGGTCGTGGTGGCCATGCATACCAGGCTTGGACTGGCCCTGATGGACCGCCTGGTCTGGCAAAATTTTTCGAAGGCCCCGGGTCCCACGATGTGGGCGAGCCGCACTCGCCAGCAGCTCAATGTTGCCTGGGAGCCTGTGTTCTGGTTCACCAACGACCCAAAGGCATGCCGCTCGGACAACAGGCGCGTGCTGCAGCCGCACACCGAGCGGCACACAAAGCTGATGGCGCGCGGTGGGGAGAGGAGGAACGCGACCTTCGGTGATGGCGCAAACCGCATCCGGGAAGGCAGTTTCGGGGAGATGACCCCCGGGCGCATTCCGCGCAACGTGATCGCCGTCGGCCATCGCTGCCGCTCGCAGGACGAGATGCGCGCTCTTGCGCGCGCTGAAGGACTGCCGGTGCATTCCGCGAGCATGCCGCTGAAGCTTGCGCGCTTTCTCGTGGAATTCCTGTCCGAGCCGAACGACCTGGTCGTCGACAACTTTGCGGGATGGTTCACCACGGCTGCGGCTTGCGAAGAGACGGGCCGCCGCTGGATCGGCAGCGAGCTGATGGCGGAGCACGCGCGTGGCGGCAGCCTGCGATCGCAGTTCCGTCAGGCCTCTGGCTTCCAGTGCTCGATCTAAGGGTGAGGCGCGCGATGACCGATCCCAATGCCACTTGCACCTTGGCAACTACGCTGCCGGATCGCGCTCCGGGGCAGTCGTCAACGTCACAGGCGGGCGATGCGCGCCGCCTCGCGTACCTGGCTGGGCTCACGCCCGAGGCGATGCTTCACGAGCTGCTCGCCGTCATGCACGGCGACGGCGGCCACTATTGCGCCGCGCACGGCCTCGCCAAAGCCGTGGCCGATGCCGAGTCGAAGTGGCACGCGCTCGCGAGCGCGTCGACCCCGCTCGAGCCGGTGGTCGGCGATGTGCTGCCGCCGGTCAATTCGCGCGTGTGGGCCCACTACGCGCGGCCCAACGAGTGGCGCGAGCAGACCGTGGTCGGCTACTACGTGTGGCCGGACCTGTCCGGCAGCAGCCGTGTGCACCGCGTGTTTCTGCGCCTGCGCGACGACGAGGGATGGCCGAGCGCACGCATGCTCCTCGACGTGCAGCGCGTTCCCGGCAACAAGGAGGAACCCCATGCCTGAAACACAGAAGAGCCTGGCCTACTGGCCCTACTGCGCGAGCTGCCACCAGCCGTTCGAGTTCGACGCGCACGAGCCGTTTGCCCACTGCAGATGCGGCACCACGGAGTGGGGCGACCCCCGGCCGGCCGCCTGGATTCCAAAGCCCCGGGCACCGGCGGCCACGCCCATCCCGGCTGGGTGGGAGAAGATGCGGGCGGGCAAGAGCGCAGTCTTCTGGCGCGATGACGCCCTGGAGGCTGCCGCGAAGATCGCGGAGGCGTACCAGGCGAACGGCGGCGCGGCTGCCGACATCCGCGCCCTGAAGTCGGGCAAGCTCGCCGGCGGCGTGCAGCTGGAGTCCCTGTTGCCGGCCGACTTCCCGTGGGTGATCGCGTCCACCAGCCTGCACCACTACGTCAGGACGGCTCGCGGTCGGGAGGTCGCCGCGGTGATCCGACCTATCCACGACGCGGGCAAGAGCGGCGCCGAGCTGGAGGCCACCCAGGCCTACCAGGATGCCGCGCGCATCGTGCAGGCTGTGAACGCCGCCGCCGCGGCCCGGTTCCACACCGGGTTCGACCCGGAGATGGGCTTCGTCCTCGATGCGGCGAACGCGGGCGAGCTGGCCGCCTATGAAAGCGGATGCGCCGGGATGATGGAGGCGCTGCAGCGAATCCTCGACGGCGAGGACACCGGCGCAGGAGCTAGCACCGCGCCGTGGGAGGGCCTACGCAGGCGCGTGTTGAAGTTGGTCGGGGGCGATGCCGTGGCGCGTGGCGATCTCGCGCTCCTGAAGGAGGCCGTGCGCTTCGGGCAGTTCGCCGAGGACATGCTGCGGCAGTTTGGCCTGGCGCAGCCGCTGCGGGAGGCGATCTTCAGGCTGGTGGGCGAATCGACAGCGTCGGCGCCGACGGGCGATGCCGATCAGGAGGCGGAAGCACCGGCAGAGGATCCGCGGTCGCCGCTCGCCGAGGCGTTGGAGGAGTTCGAACGGCAGCTCGCACAGTGGGCCCGCGCCTACCCGGTCAGCGTCTTTCCGGAGGTGAAGGACTGGCAGGGCGTGGATCACGTGCTGGCCAGCGCCGGCATGAGCCTCACGCGGCTGTCGGCCGCGAACATGCGTCACGTCGTGACCACGCTGCACAGGGCGTTCCAGCAGGTGCGTGCGGCGCGCAGCTCCGAACTGCCAGAGCGCCCCACCGAGGCCATGCTCGAGGCGGTGCTCAAGGCGCATCCAGGCGCACTCAGCGGCTATGCCGTGCAGTTTCTCAACGACTGGGAGGTGGCTGCGTTGGCTCACCGCCGTGCCGGCGCACAAGGAGCTGCGTCGTGAGCGCGCCGAAGACGACGCCGGCGGCCCAGTGGCGCGCAGCCGGAGAACCGGATCCGCACGGCGACCGCTACGACTGCGAACGGGCGCAACTCACCATGGGCGAGCTCTCGGACGACGAGTTGGCCAACGAAGTGTTCCTGCACGGCAACGCAGGGCCCGACCCCATGGACTTGCTCACCGGCAAGGCGCTGCCCTCGATCGCGTACCTCACGGCGGGCAAGGACCGCATCCGCTGGTTGTCGCGGGCACTAGAACGCGAGCGGGCTCGGGCGCGGCAGGCGCCGGGAGCGAGGGCAGAGATGGGCAACAGGCACGACGACGTCACGCGCCACGCGGTAGACACCGTGATGAGGGTGGCACACAACCTGAGGCGCGACGGCTGCGGCCGCGCGCTCACGGCCCCGGAGTACGCACTCATCGCCGGCGACGATCGGCTGCGACGCGCCGGTTGGAACTGGGGTCCGGATGGACCTGTCCCGCCGGGCACCGCAGCCGCGCCTCAGAGCACGGACTTGCGCGAAGAGGCCCTGGACGCTGCCGACGAGGCCCTTGGAGTGCTGCTGCACGACGCCCCTGCCGGGGAGTTCTCGCTGCAGCGGGCCGCCTGGGGCCAGGTGCGGGCGGCGCTAGGGCTTCCCGTGTTGCGGGACCCGAACGCGGCAGGCGCCGCGGCGGCAGGCGACGTGCCGGACCCGGTGCGGGAGCTGGCCGGCCATATGCGCCAGCATGTGCCGGACCTGGACATCGAACAGTCGAAGCGCGCGGCCACGGTGGCGCTCACGCTCTTGGCCCAGGAGCCGCAGGACTCGCTGCCGCGTGCGCCGCATAGCGACGGGTACGCCACGAGCGGCCCGCTGCTGGAGCTCGATGCGCTCTTGAGCGCTCTGGTTTCCGCTGTGCTCCAGCACGCCCACTCCGGCGAAGCTGAGGATCTCGCGGGCGTGAAGCAGGTGAAGGCCATCCAGCGGCACGTGCGGGTCATGATCGCCGCCGGGCCGGCCGCCGGCCTGTGCTCCGCGTGCCAGGGCACAGGCCGCCAGGGGCAGGCGGATGGAATGTTCCATCCGCCGGAGGAAGGCACGTGCCCAGAATGCAATGGAACGGGGCGGGCATGATCAGGAACGAGATTGCACTGGCGGCCCACCGTCAGGTGTTCCCGCACAGCACGATCCCCGCCACGTTGGCAGAGGAGCGCGAGCGCCAGGCGCGTTACTACGTTGCGCTCAACACGGAGATGGAACGCTGCCGCGTCGAGCGGGTGACGATGCGGATCGGCGCCGGCATCGGCTACGGCGTGCCCGCCGCACCCCGCAGCCCCTTCGCCGGGGTTGCACGAAGCAGATGTCGACCGCGGCCCGAATCGACGGGCAAGGAACCCGGCAGCACCAGCAAGCAACGGCCCGAAGGTTGAAAACCCGCGAGGGTTCCAGGAGGGAGCACCGCGAAGCAGAGGCGCGCACCGGCAGGTTGGGAAGCCCGGTCGACATCCGATTCCGAGGGCGGGCGCCCGTTTGGCGTTCGCCAGAGCCACTGCTACCGTGTCCATGTACCGCGGCAGCGCGGAACACCAAAGTGCAGGAGAGGGCATGGACCTAGCTTCACCGAACGCGGCGAACGCGAGCGCCGGCCTCAAGGGCTGCACGCACATCTATGCGCCCGCCGGCCAAGCCGGGGAGTACGCGCCGCTTGCTACGAACCCGTACCGAGGTTGCGATCACCGGTGCGTGTACTGCTACGTCCCCGGGGTGCTGCGGATCTCGCGGGAGGAATTCCACGCCGCCGCGGTGCCGCGCGACGGCTTCCTGGCCGGCGTGACGAAGGACGCCCGGAAGTACCAGGCCGCGGCCTGCCGTGACCAAGTGCTCCTCTCGTTCACAACGGACCCGTACCACCTCGGCGACACGACACTCACGCGCCAGACGCTTCAGGTGCTGCGTGAGCACGGCCTGGGGTTCTGCACGCTTACAAAGGGCGGCACGCGCGCGCTGCGCGATCTGGATCTGTTCCGGCCCGATCGCGACGCGTTCGCGTCCACCCTGACCAGCCTGGACGACGAGTTCTCGCGCAAGTGGGAGCGAGGTGCGGCGTTGCCCGGCGATCGCATGGATGCGCTGCGCAGCTTCCACGACGCCGGCGTCTTCACCTGGGTGAGCCTGGAGCCCACCCTCAACGTGGAGAGCAGCCTGCGTATCGTGGAGACCACGTGCGGCTTCGTCGACCTGTTCAAGATCGGTCGGGTGAACTACCTGCCCATGACGAAGACGGAGGACTGGCAGGACTACACGCTGCGCATGATCGAGCTGTGCCAGCGCCTGGGCGTGCGTCACTACGTGAAGCGCGACCTCCAGCCTTATCTGCCTCCAGGCTATCCCAATCCGCTGCGAGTGCCGCAGCACAACGGCGACGGCAGCTCCGAACGCAGCAGCGTCTGCGTCGCGGGAACGCAGCGAGCCTGAAAGTCATGTCCGATACAGCCGCGGCGACTCCCTACTGGCTCTACCTTCTGGAATGCGAGGGCGGCCGCTACTACGCTGGCATCGCGATCGATGTGGAGCAGCGGTTCGTTCAACACGTGTTCGGTCTGGGGGCGAAGTTCACGCGGGCCTTTCCTCCGCTGCGTGTGCTGGCGGCCAGGCAGTTCCCTTCCAAGAGCGACGCGCTGCGCGCGGAGATCCAGCTCAAGGCGATGCCGCGATCGGCGAAGGTGCAGTTCTTCACGGACAACATGGATGCGATCGAAGTCCCGAGGAGCCCACTGAGGCGCGACGGAAGCCGCGTCGCCTAGAATTGCACAGCTACAGTGGCTGTCTGGCATTCGCATAGCGCGCCCCACATGGCGCTCGACGAAAAATGACATTGAGGGGATGTGAGGCTCCTGCTTTCTGGGAGCCTCGATTTGAAGCCGTGAGCGTTGTTCGCCTCCTAATTCTTTGCGCGGCGTTGTGGGCGGCATGCGCCTCTGCCGGGACCCTCACCTTGACGCAGAGGCAATCCGACACGCAGAGAACATCAGAGCGCGTCACTCGCGCAATTAGCCTCTCCGGCGACAAGTACGATTCGTACTACGACTTCTTCATCACCGATCGCAGCGGGCCTGTCCACATCAATATCCCTATCTCGGCAGATCAGCAGGCTCAGTTCATCACGGGCCCCGGAGGTCGCGCCGTGCCTGTTTCTTTCGATTGCGACTACTCCTCAGGCACGCAGAGTCGAGGATCCATCTCGATCAAGTACCGGCATCCTCGCAACCTGTACCGTCAAGTCTCCGTGCGAGTGGAGGCCGTGTGTGTGCCTCTGAGCTCCGACGAGACGGAGGCGCGAAACGACGAACGGGTCGGTAGCCTCCAGGCAC
Organism: Ramlibacter sp. AN1133; assembly: GCF_037890035.1. Classification (NCBI taxonomy): domain Bacteria; kingdom Pseudomonadati; phylum Pseudomonadota; class Betaproteobacteria; order Burkholderiales; family Comamonadaceae; genus Ramlibacter; species Ramlibacter sp. AN1133. The sequence continues at coordinate 263,356 of NZ_JBBKTQ010000009.1, read as the reverse complement.
CGGGAATCCGGGAACCGGAGCCCCCGAAGGCAGTTGATAGCCGCCCCGGTGCCGAGCGCGAGCGGGATCTTGCCGATCAAGCCAGGCTCGCCGACATGGACGCGCCGGCACCACCCGCTATTGCAGGCCCGACGAAGGCTGAAGTGAAGCAGCGATTGCAGCAGGAGTTCGAGGAGCTGCGGCGCAGCACGAAGCCCACCTGCACCGAGGTGCTTGTGACCGGCCTGATCGCCGCCAGTCCCAGCGATGTTGAGGCTCTCTATGCTCCCCACCTCGATGGGGGGCGCCTTGAGGATATCTTGGCAAGGAACCCCTATACCTGTCAGTTCAACTTCGTTGGCATCCCCTTTGGATGTCGAGGCGCAGCATTTGTCAAGCAGCACCGTGCACGAGTGAAGGATTGGACACCGACTCACTTCGTCCTCGAGATACCGCTTGATTTTCACGTGGGTCGAAGGGACGCGCCAGCGTGGGTGCGTCGGTCAGAGGCCAAGTGCCGGCGCCCCGGTTGACGTTCGGTCATTGCGATGAACACTCCCGCTTTCGAGCCGATCCTGGCTGCCGCTAGCGCATCTCTAGAGCTGCCCTGGGCCGCGACCGAACGCGCGGCCCAGAGGCAACGGAGCTACTGGGGGGCGGCCTCCAGGACGAAGTATTTGATCTTCACTTCGGCGTCGTCCACCGCGACAACGCATTCACCGGACTTGGGGAAGGTGAGCAGCGCGGACGCGCCCACCGCGGCGTCGCGTCCACCCGCGCCCGGCCTCTGTAACGCGAAGTCGATGACAGCGGTGAACGTGGGTTCACCGGCCGTCGTGTCGAAGTCCTGACCGCCAAAGTCAGTGTCCTGTGGGGACAGCTGGGTGCAGTTCCCTCCCGCCTCGATCTGCGCTCTTGCGAGTTGCGCGCTGTCGTCCTTGTCGACCAGCGGTAGCAGCTTCTCGTGCAAGTATTGCGCAAGGAAGTCGCCATCGGTTTGGTGCACGCGTTCGCGCCCGAAGGTGCGCTTGACCAGTTCCGCGCTGATTGCCCGCCGGACTTCAAAGTTTCGGTCGAAATCCTGTAGGTTCCGCGTCGCCTGGGGTGGCACTTCACTGAGGATCACGTGCCCGCCCGAGGCGTATTCAGCCTCCAGCGTCGGAGCGGCAGAACGGAATTCCGCGTAGTTCTTCGAGAGCAACTGAAGGCTGGCCAAGTCCCGCAGTTGTTCCTCGGGCACGTCCGGGAACCTCGGTGCCGCAGCGCGGGCTACTGCCGCGACGATGTCATCGCCGGAGGCCGTTGCCTCTTTCGCGGAAGCAATCGCCACATGGTGGTTTTTTGCTCCGAACACCTGCTGGGCGGCCAGCGTCAGGGAGCGGTTGGTCGACATGCGTTTGCCGGCCGCTGCTGCTTCGGCCTTGATCGCCTCAGCAGCCGCGAACAGCGCGTTGTGGGCGTTTTGGCCCTCGAAAAATGAAAACTTGGTCATGGGGTTCACTCCAATCCGATTAGGAAATGCGGGTTTGTTGAAGCGCCCGAAGCACGCTTCTGAGTGGCGACCGCAGGTCGCCTTCGAAGGAACCGAAGGTTCGTGGTCAGTTCCCTGCCCGGATGCACAAGAGCGTGTTCGCGTTGCGCCCGCCCCGGGGAGGTAACTCCACGAAAGAGGTCAGCAGATCAATGCAGAGGCGACCATACCCCCAAGGGGGGTGCGAACAGACTAGGGCTGAAGCCCCCGGGCTCTCGATCCCCTGGACCGCGCCCGCGCCTCAGGCAGTCGGTCAGGATGACCGAGCCTGACGCAACTATACCGAACGAGGGAGGCGTCCGGCAAGCCAATCCATCGGGCGTGGGAGTAGACCCAGGTCGGCCGCCTTGGAGAAGAAGCGCCGGTCGGAAAGTCGTGGTCGCGACCGACGCGGGCGATCAGGGCTGGTCGCTGTCGTTGTCGCCCTGCTGCTGCGCCTTCGACCGAGGCAGCGGCATATCGGGAAACGCGAAGCTCCACCAGTTCCAGCAGAACAGCATCATGATTGCGGACATGTGATCCTCCTAGAGTGGGCGCGCCTGTTTCGGCGCAGGTTGGAAACCGGTGGGGTCTTCCCGCGGCCTCAGCGCGGACGAGCCCTGGCCGGTGCAGACACGCTCGAACGCGTCGAGGTAGAGATTGAAATTCGCGGTGGCCGGGGCCTGCTGCGTCGACGCCAGCTCCAGGTGCGCCCTCACTGCACACGCCGGAGCCGTGGCCTCGATACCCTTGCCGGCTAGATCGGCGGCGTGCCGCAGCCCCGCGGCCGCGCCATACCCCGTCCAGTCTTTCTCGTCGGCGGCAGCGGCCAACGAGGCTGCGTTCACGGCGACGAGGGCCAGGGCGGCGGTCGCCAGTCGTTTCATCTTCGTCATGCTGTCGCTCTCGTGGTGGTTGGTATTCATGCTCATACGGGGATAGGCTCGGCCAGCCGGTAGCGCCCAGAGCCGGTGCGGCTGAAGCGCCGCGCGTTCTGCAGCACCTGGCGGACTTTCTCCTTCCAGGCCGGGTTGCCGGTGGGCCTGCGGCCCTCGATGGCGCGGTAGATCGCGGCGAGGTCCGCCTCGCCACCGAGTGCGGCCAGGCAACCGCGCACCAGCGGGTACCACACGCCTGTGCGGCTGCGCGTGGTGGCCAGCACGTGCCGCCAGGCCTTGTCGATGCGAGAGATCTCCGCCGCCTCGTGATACAGGAGGAAGCCGTGCAGCCGCCGGCGGCGGTCCTTCACGAACTTGACGAAGCACAGGGGCAGCTTCAGGCGGGGAAAGAGGTTGCGCGGCAACAGTTCCTGCTCCAGGCTGTAGTGCTGCGACAGGGCCTCCACCTTGGAGGAGGTCTGCAGGATGTAGGCCGGCAGGATGAAACCGGCCTCGCCGCCTTCCTTGAGCAGCTGCACCGAGCGATCCAGAAACGCGGCGACGAGCTCGCTGGAGAAGGGCGGATTGCCCACGATCGCATCCGCGGTCCCCAGCTCCGAGGCTGGGAGGGTGAGGAAGTCGCCGGCGATCACCCGCCGGCCGGCGGCTTCGCGCGCCATCGTCGCAAGCGCCGCGTCGATTTCGACGCCCAGCACTTCCACCTCCTGCGGCAGCGCGCACAGGAAGGCGCCATCGCCGCAGGAAGGCTCGATGACGCGGTGGCCAGCGCGCAGCCAGGAGAACTTCTGCTCCACGATGGCCTCCGCGGCCCAGGCCGGGGTGAACCACTGGTGCAACTCGTTCTGGCGAGGCAGTTGAGGCGAGGGCGCGGCCTGCTGGTGATCGACTTCGGGGAAGAGGTCCAGCACCATGTCAGCCCCCTCGCGGACGTTGGGAGCAGCCGCACCCGCCGTTGCACCCGCCGCCGCCGGCGCATCCGTGGGACGCACGCGCGGCTGCCGGGGTCGGTTCGACACCAACCAGTTCGCGCAGGCCGGCTTCCACCTTGTCGATCTGTTGCAAGGCGGCCTCCAGTTGCCGGAAGGCGGAGTTCGCGCGGCCGCGGTGAACCTCCACCCAGTCGCCGGCGTGATTGCGTTGGCACCCGGGGGAGATCGTCGCGTGGGTGTAGGCGATCGCGCTGCGGACGCTTTCCAGCAGATTCGCGATCTCCCTCAGGAGTTGGACGGGTTGTGGGCTGGTACTGGTCATGGCGGGGGAGGTTCAGAGGGAAAGGCGGGAGCGCAGGCGGGCTGGCACCGCGGCGAGAACGGCGGCCCGGGACGCGCCGGTGGCGCTGGCCAGCGCACGGCGGAAGGCGTCGGCGGCAAGACCGTCGTCCGAGCCGGTTTGGGCGTAGCCGGTGGCCAGCTGCACGAGGGCCTGGGACAGGCGGCCGGGGTTCTCCCGACCCAGCTTCGCCAGGGCCTGGGCGGCCGTGGGGGAGTCCCCGATGCAGCTGGCCAGCACGAAGGTGTTGATCAGCAGGTCCTCGTCGAGGATGCCCTGCCCCAGCGCCGTACGTGCCGCGGCAAGGGCGCGAACCTTGTCCCCGAGCTCCATCAGGAGGGCCACTTCCAGGGATCGGACACCAGGAGCATCCGGCGCCACGCGGCGGGCGCGCACCAGGTAGGCGGAGGCCTCCGCCGGTTCCTTGAGCGCCAGGTGGGCGCGCGCCACGTTCGTGTTGATGCCCACGATGAAAGGCCGCGAGGAGAGCGTTGCGGTCCAGATCTCGATGGCTTCGCGCATGTCGCCCCAGCGCGCCAGGTGATCCGCGATCGCGGGGGTAAGGCGGCGGTAGTGCGGATTGAGCGCGATGGCCTCGCGCGTGAGGCGAAGTACCTCCGCCTTCTGCGGCTGCAGCAGCTCGTCGCGCGGATCCGGATAGTCGGAGATGTACTGGGCCAGCTTGTACGCCCGCACCAGCTTCACTTCCACCTGCGCGGTGACGGAGGCGACGTACAGCGTGCCAGCCATGGCGCCGGCGCTGGCAAGTAGCGCGACGCCGCGCCATGCCGGGTCCCACTGGATGCTTCCCGGCGACAGTTCGCGGCCGCGGCCGTGCGGGTCGCTGCCAGCGAGGATCGACAGGCTCAGGGCAAACAGCAGCAGCGTGGCGGGCATGTGCCAGGGGAAGCCGAGCATGCTCACCGCCAGCATCGCCATCACGCTGGCGAGCGCCGTGGCGCGCCAGATGCCGTCGGAGGAAAGCGGCCCGGCGACCCACGCGTGACGCGTGGCCCTGAGCAGGTAGCGGGCAAGCAGCAGCAGGACCAGCACCCCCGCGAGCCCATATTCAGCCACCAGTTGCAGGATCTCGTTGTGGGCGTAGTAGTCCTTTTCGACCGACTCCCTCTGATCCTGGAAGCGGGGCAGTTGGTACTCCCAGGCGCCCGCACCTACCCCGGTGACCGGGTTGGCCACGATCATCTTGCGCGTGGCATCCCACATCACCTTGCGCATGCCGAGCGACGAATCGCTCATTGAAATGGAGCGCGAGCGGTTGAGGGTGCGCTCGATGGCCGTTGCGCCGCGATCCTCGTGGAGCACGCTGCGGTCGGCGCTCGGGATCGAGCCGAGCCCGCCTACGACGCCGGCAAACACCAGGATGGCCAGCACCCGCGTGCCGGGTCTCCATTGCGTCATTGGCAGGACGGAGCGCAGACGCCAAACGATCAGGGCGAAGGCGATCGCCTCCAGCCCGAGGGCGATGAGCGCCGATCGCGTGGCAGCCATCATCAGGGCCAGCACCACGAGGCCGATGGAGGCGGACAGGAGCGCCACGGCGTCGTCGCGGCGCGCGCGCGCCAGCAGCATGCCGCCGAAAGGCAGCGCGCACACGAGGTACTCCGCCATGAAATTGCGGTTAGCGAAGGTTGCGGCCGGATGGGCCTCCCCTTGGGCGAAGAACCCAAACGCGAAGAGAAACTGCAGCGCCGCGATGCCGGCGGCGCCGACCGCGCCCAGGTGTACTGACCAGGCGAGCCGGGCGGCGTTCTCGCCCGTGAAGGCGTTCACACCGACGGCCAGCACCGCTGCGAAGAGGGCCCACCGGATCGCCTCGCACGCGGCCAGGTAGCCGTGGGCCCACCCGATCGAGCCAAGAGCGTAGACCGCGAGCAGCAACGGGAGCACCACGATCGCGTGGGTGCGCAACGTCGCCGGCGACCGCAGCCTCCAGAACAGCGCCAGCAGGGCCAGCACCGCGGCTGCACTCGCCAGGAACGCCTTGAGCGTGTCCTGGTACACGATGGCCGAGGACATCCCTGTCACCGGGAGCATGATGACCGCGGCGGCCAGGACGACCGACGCCGCGCGCCAGGGCGCCGCGTCAGCGGTCGGGCCCACGGGTTGCGACGCGGCCGGCCGCGTCGCTGCCGCTTTCATCGGCGCGCTCTCGCGAAGACGCCGCGGTAGCGGGCCCACATCCCGTGAGGCGGGCCGGTAGGCCGCACGGGGCGAGTCAGGCGAGGGGCCTGCGGCACACCCAGCTCGAGAATGCTGCGCGGGCGGAACGCATAGATCAGACCGCCGAGGTTGCTGACGACCTGCATGGTGGTTGCCGCATCCAGGGCGAGCTGGATCTGCGGGAGCGTGCAGTCAGGCAGGTGCGCGCGCAGTTGGGTCGGCGTCTGCGGGCCGGCTTGACGCAACAGCGTCACAACTTCGCTCACCAGTGGAATCGCGTCTGTCATCAATCTGCGAGAATATATAGGCACGGAGCAGATACACGCATTGTCCGACATTCCCGCGCCGGGGCCAAACAAGAGTCCTCGGCCGCCGGGCACCGCCGGGCAGTCGTAGCCGATCGGCAACGACACGGAGGGAGCGATTCATGACAAGCCTGCTTGACGAAGAGAAATGGCCCTGGCCGGCGCAGCTGGGGATGACGCCCGCGCGGCTGCGGGTTGCCCACGAACATGGCTGGTACGACGCGGGAGTGGTGGCGTGGCTGCTGACCGACGCCGCGTTCGTGTCCGCGCAGCTGCACCGCAACCAGCGACGCAAGGATCGGCTGGCTTCACCCTACGTCAACCATCCGCTGGAGGTGGCCCACCTGCTCATGTCGGCCGGAGTGACCGATCCGACGGAGCTCGCCGCGGCGATGCTGCACGACACCGTGGAGGACACCGGGGCAACGGAGGGGCAGCTCGCCTGGCGGTACGGACCCGCGGTGACGGGCTTGGTGCTGGAAGTCTCGGACGACAAGTCGCTGCCCAAGGCGCGTCGCAAGGAACTGCAGATCGAGCACGCCGCCCACCTGTCGGCGGGGGGTAAGCGCCTAAAGCTCGCCGACAAGACCGTGAATGTGCGCGACGTCGTCTACAGCCCGCCTGTAGCGTGGAGTCTGCCGCAGCGGATCCAGTATCTCGAATGGTCCGCGGAAGTGGTGCACGGCCTGCGTGGTACACACGCGCGGAGGCACAGTTCGACGAGCTGGTGCGAAACGGGCGCGGATTGCTTCAACAGGATCCGAAGGAGCGGGAGACAGACCGCAGAGATCAAGGCAGGCAAATTGCCAGAGGAGACGACCCACCCCGCCCGCAAGAGCAATGACCAATCCTGCACTGGTGGTTGTAGAGATTCCGCTGCGACCCAAGTGGGCAAACGCACCACTCATTGCCAGCGTACGGGGGTATCGGAATGAGCGGCACGGCTTCCGCCGGCGGCGAGTCTGGCACCTGCGGCCGAGGAATGCAGGCGCACCTCTCCCAGGCAACAAATAGCGCGTAATCGCAATGGCAATCTGCAATTTCACGGCTCGCCGGGCACACGGCTGCGCACTGCGTTTGATTAAAGGTTCCACAGGTCTGCTCACACCGGTCCAGCGGCGTCGAGCAAACTGGTCCCTGACTGGCAGGCAGACCTCCGTTTGACTTTTCAGCGTACTCTGTGCTGTTGAGGAAGCCGTCTACTAGGTGCGCAAGTCCTCGTTGTTGATACGGACCGAGCCAACCCTTCACCTCGTCTTCGTTGCCATCTCGGCCAAGGAGTTGCAGATACAGCGTTCTAACAGTGTCGGAAGCTGCAACGCCGTGCACAAACTTGTTCGCCCATTCTTCCGAGAGCATGATTCCGCGCACGGTGACCTTTACAGCCTGGGGATTCAATTCGAGCCCGCGCACCCAATCGTCGACTTGCGGGCCGTGCGCTCGTAGCAGCAACCGCGAATAGAGGATCTCGACTGCCGCTGCAGGTGAACGGCACTCTTGCGCGGCGGCTGCGCCTGCGCATACAAACGCGACGAGCAGTGCGCACACCCGGACACCCCGCCCCATTAAGCTACCGGCTTCCATGTACACAAAGATGCTCGCTCGGTTCCTAGGCGAGTTTGCGCCCCATCAAGGTCTGAGCGAGTTCGGTGGGCTTGCATGCGAGAGCGGCCTTCCGCCTTGCCGCGAGGTAAAGGCGGACTATGCAGTCGAAGGAGTGCGAAACCTACGACTCTCGTCGATGAAGCTACCTCGCCCGCTCCATCCGCGGCCGATCGAGCCGCGACTCCGGCGGGAACGCAAGGGTCGGGATCGCAGAGGCGCTGAGATCGGCCTCGTCGCGTGCGGCGCGCGCACGAAGGACCAGCCTGATCACCAGTAGCGTGGCCGCGCCGGCCAATGCTGCCGCCAGGAGCCCGCGCGAGTGCGGTGCAAATCCGAACGCCATCGCACCAACCCCTGCCAGGCAGGCGAGGGCGGCGAACCCGGCCAAGGCGGCCAGCAACCGGGTAGCGGAAGCGCGGGGGGTACTGCTCATTTAGCGAGGATAGCGGCTTCCTGAAAGGCTGCAGAGCAGCGGAAGCGACGTGCTGGCACCGCCCGTCAGCTTCGGCATCCCGACGTTGCACCGATGGCACGAGTTCCTGTCCTCCAACGGTCAGCATGGCACCAATCGCGTAGATTCGACGTCGCCCGAGTGAACGAGGTTACTGGCCGCTCGGGCTGGCCAGTGGGAACATGACCTCCATGTTCAGCACCTCAAACGCCAGTGGCCTGCTCCACTGCGGACCGCCGGCGCCCAGCCTGCGGCAATCTCTTGCAGCGCAAGGGATCGTATTGCCTGGGGAAGCGAGGCGCCTGCGCGGCCTGGAGCGGGGCAGGGCGCGCCGCTCGCTGAGAACGGCGGAAGCAGTCACAGCGGCGCCGGCCGCGTCGACGATTCGAACCGGCTGACGCGACGTGCTTGGGGCCGCCTGCGCGGCTTGTGCGGTGGCCGCGGGCGGAAGAAGTCCACCAGCACCATGATCCCCAGCGCCATCGTGGCCACGTCCTTGGCGGCGAGCAGCGCCGGCACAATGTCGGCGTCGCCAGCGGCCGCGCCGATTGCCAGCCGCATCAGCTGGTCGATGCCGGCTACCGTGTAGCACATGCCAAGGAACTGCAGGGGCGAGGCTGTCTTGGCGGTGCAGTTCCAGGGAACCACCCAGCGACCCATTGCGCTGAACACGCAGACGAAGAACGCGATGTGCAGCGAGAAGCGCATGAACGAGTCGAGCGCTGCCAGGAGATCCACCCATGCGCCTTGCAGGTCTCCCTGCGGGGCCTGCGCAAGATAGCGCAGCGTCAGGCACGCAATCAGGATCGCGGCATACCAAGCAAGGGCACGCATGGTCGACGGGGCCGTGTCCCAGTCCGGCTGCATGGTGACGACCATCGCCTTTTGACGCAGGGGAGGCCAAGCGCCGCCGGCCAGGACAGACGGGTCGAACCCGAGCGGAAATTTCACGGTGACCCCTGCTCGGGCTTCCCTTGGGCCGAGGTCGACTCGGATGTTTCGTTGCGCACCCAACAGATCTTGCACTTCTCCCCGGGCCGCGGGTAGTCGGGACAATCCTCAAAGCGGCGTACACCCGGCTGGCGCACGTGGTGGCAGCTGACCACGGGCCGCTGAGATCGAGAAGCTGGGGCGGCGGACTTGGACCCGCCGCAGCTGCGGCAGATGAGAGTGTTCCCGTGGTACCGCCGATCCGGTCCTCCATCTACTCGCCCATAGCGCCAGCGAAAACCGGCGCGCTGCCCACAGTGGGGACAAGGTTCCAGCGGCGGCGCTTTGGCGCTGTGCATTAGCAGCCCGATGAGGGCGCCGCCACAGATCAAGAAAAGCAGCAAGGTCGCCATGTTCGGTTCCTCTGGGCGTCTGCGCGAGCGATCACCTCCAACGCCGAGAGTGGTAGGCGGGCTTCGGTCTGCGCACTCCCGCAGAAGGAGGGCGCGGTGTGCCCTTGCAATCGGCGCACACCCTCCCGTAGCCACCGCGCCCGTTCTTCAGTGCCGCATCGAAGAATCCCTGCAGCGGCTTGATGCTGCTGCAGCGGGTGCACTGGCGCATATCCTTGGACAAGATGCCCTCGGCCTGGTCGCGCAGGCGCTCCACGATCTTGGCGCGCTGCTCGCCTGTGGCCAGCTCCACCAGCTTGGCTAGGCGCTCGTCCAGCGTGCCAACCGGGTCGGCGCCCAGATTGAAGCGGTTGATCCGCAGGAAACGGTACCCATAGCTCTCGAGTGTGAGCTGTCGCTCGACGTCCTCGGGTCTAAGGTAGCGCTCATGGTTCCCCACGTGCACCTGGGCGCCGTTCTCGAAGTGGAATTCGAAGCCGTCGTACTCCACCACGATGTAGATCGGGCCCTTCTCGGAGCGGTAGGTAATGAGGAAATCGACGCGCCAGCTAGGGTGCGAATATGTGGGGTCCAACTGCTTCAGGTACTCCCCGATCGGAAACTGCGGCAGTATTTCCACGTCTTCAGGCTGCGCCTGCACGAACCTGGTGGATTGCAGCCAAGCAAGCACGCGCTGCTCCATGGGGCTGCTCGGATCCGTGTCCGCCGCGCTTCCGTGTTTTTGCTCGAGCACGCGTTCGTAGTGGTGCAGGGCCTGTCCGATGGAGCCGCGGAAGTCCTCCAGCGGCATCGAATGGACGACCCAGATCATTTCCTGGGCGCGACTGAAGCCCACGTTCAGGCGTTGGACCTTGAGCTTTTCTTCCACCGACTCCGTGGCAGCCCCGAGTGACACGGGGAACACGTAGTTCAGCGCGTCCTTGCCGGCTGTGGCCACCATCGAATAGAAGATGATCTGCCGCTCATCGCCCTGGCAGGAGTCGAAGGTCATCACCTTGAGGCGCAGGCGGTCCTCGAACTCGTTGCCGCGCGGGTGGTTGAACAGCACTTTCGTGATGAGGGTGTGCTGCTCGCGAAATGGTGTGATCACCCCCACTGTCGGCGGCGATTCTTCCTCCAGCAATTCCACAAGGCGCTCGGCGATGAAGTCGGCCTCCGCGACGTTTGATGTGCGGGTGGCCGCCTTGCCTTCGGTGGGTACCTGGTCGAAACGGACCACTTCGTCCATGGGCACGCCACGCACCTTGATCGCCTGCAACTGCCGGTCGTAGAAGGTGCTGGATGAGTAGCTGATCAGCTCTGGGTAGGAGCGAAAGTGCTTGCGCAGCATGATCGAAAATGACGCCGCGATCGAGCAGAACTCCAGCACGGAGCGCTTCACGTCGAACATCGCCAGGCGCTGCAGCGCCTCCGCATCGCGGCTCACGTTGCGCTCGAAGAATTGAACCAGATTCGATCTGTACTTTTCGTTGATCGCGATGCTCGCGTTGGACGACTTCACGTTGGAGAACTGCTTGCTGTCTCCCAGCACCACCACCTTTTTGGCGCGCAGCATCGCTGGGAGGGCCTGGGCCACGGAGACCTGCGATGCCTCGTCGATCACCACCACGTCGAACAGCTCTGGTGCGAGCGGCATGTATTCGCCGAACTCGCGGATGCTGGCAATGATGATCGGGAAGGACGTGCGCACCGCCTCAAACTTTTCTTCCGGAAACTTTTGCCGGTTGGAGATCAGCTGCGACAGCACCTTCGCATCGGTGCGGTGGTTGTCCATGAAGTTGACCAGGCGGTCGTCCACGTGAGCGTTCATCATGGACGTGTTCAGGCGCTCAAGCTTCGACTTGGTGCCCACGTAATCGAATTGCGGCGCTTTCGCAAACGCCTGCTGCACCTCCGCCCAGTCCTTCACGTACGAAAGGGTGAGCATCCAGGTGTCTGCGGTCGCCGCAAGCAGGGCTTGTGGAGCCCCGTCGATGCCACCGAGGACGTCCAGAGCATGCATTGCCGCCCCGGGGCCTGGGCCCACGAGACGGTCTCCCCGCGCCAGAAGGCGCCAAGCCCCGGCGAGCCGGTCCGTTAGACCGGCGGCCTCCAGCTTGCGTCGCAATGCCGATGCTGCCTCGACCGCCTTGTTGAGGGTGTCCCCCTCCTCCTTCAGGCGCAGGACCCTCGCCGCGGGCAGGCGATTGAGTTCCACTTCCAGGGCGCGTACGGCGCCCCCGCGGAACAAGTATCCAAAGAGCGGCATGCGCAGGTGCCGGTACCGCAGCAGCAAGTCGGATAGCTCTCGCGCATCTTCAGCCGAGAGCCGTTCAAACGCGGCCATCGCTTCGAGCACCCCGGCCGGCACGGAGTTGGAAAATTCGGCGAGTACCTGGTCGGTGAGGAATCGATCCTTCAGCACCGCAACACTGCCCGCGGGCTCCCTGAGCGCGCGCGCCAGGTAGGCGCCGAGCGCTTCAGCGTGCTCCAAGGGCTGCGCGAGGTCGGCAAGACGTCCGACGGCGGCGGCGCTTCGCGCCAGCAGTTCGACGAAGCCGGGCAGGTCCTTGCGCAGAGTCCCTTCGGCATCGTGCAGGCGCTTCACCTGCGCCAGCGGCAGCGAGCCGAGGGTGTCCACCGTGTTCTCGATCGCCGCCCTCAATTCGACCGTTGTGTCCTGCTTTTCCTCATGCAGGCGCTGCTGGTTGGCGCGCATGGATTTCACGTATGCGGTGACCTGTGCAACCGTCTGGTTGGCCACCAGCTTCTTGAAGTTGGCATCCTGCCGGCCCAGGCGCAGCAGCGGGTTGGGGAAGTCCTCGACGTGGCGCACCCGGCTCATGGCTTCCGATAGCTTGTCCTGGACGACCTGGAGTGCCTCGGCTTTGTCCGAAAGCACCAGGCAGGAGCGCTGATTGAAGGCGCAGTCGGCCGCGATCGCGGTGATCGTGTGCGACTTGCCCGTGCCAGGAGGCCCTTCCACGACCACGATGCGTCCCTCCGGATGTCGCACCGCGAGCAGGATCTTGCGCTGCTCCTCGTTCAGCGGAATGGGGCTGTCGAAGACCATGCGGTCGGCCAAGGACAAACCGTCCCAATGCTGGTCGACAGCGGCCGCGATGCTTTTCGGGTTCTCGGCCAGGATGCCTCGAACCATGTCCTCGAAGAGGCCCACGATGGCGCTTCCGCCCTGCTTGGCCAGCGAGATCAATTCTTCGTAGTCGTTGACCAGGGCTTCCTCGCCGCGGTCGAACACGCAAAGGTACAGGCTGGGACTGAGCGTGACGTCGGCGGTCGCGGCGTCTGGCGATCGCGAGCCGAGGTTCGCTTGGCCGGCCAGATCCATGGAGTTGGCCACGAGCCCAAAGAGTCCCCGTGCCACCTCGTAGATGCTCTGCTCGGGCTTGAGATAGTTGATGCGGTCCTGGATGGGGCTGACCCACTCGCGCATCTTGGCCTGGGCGAGCTCCTGGAGCACGAATTCGATTGCCGCGCGGTTCGCGAACAGCTGGTTCACGAGCGACAGCTGGTACCCCTCGCCCTCAGGCATCTTCTGCACGTCGATCGGGACAAAGAAGAGCGGGTACAGGGCATTGCGGAATTTGCAGGTGCCGATGTACAGGTACAGCTGCACCCCCTCGGAGATCGTTGCGTAGGTTTCTACGTCCCGGAACTCCAGGAATGCGTCAGCGGCTACGAAGCTCTCGAAGAAGGTGCTGAGCGCGGGGCGTGCAGAATCTAAAGTGATGGCGGTGGCAAGGACGTCGTCGACGCCGGCGTCGTCGCGCTTGGCCACATGCTTGGCCAGCACGTCCGACAGCTGCGCGCAAGCCACCGAGCTGACTGCCGCAATCATCTCCGTCTCGGCGGCGTAGAGCGAATCTATGACGCTGTAGGCTGTGCGCTGCAGGGGAGCGTCCAGCCTGGCAATCAAAGGCCGCACAACCTGCTCGCCCATCTGCTCGCGCAGGTGTGTGCAGGCGGCCTCTACCCACTGCTCGGGATCGGTGACCGTCTGGGCATAGGTCTTTGCGATCTGCTCCTTGCAAGAGATTCGCACCCGATCCAGGGCGGCGTCATCGATGGCGTCGATATGCTCGGAGATGATCTTGCGCAGCAGAGGGGAGAGCGAGCGGGTGTGCTTTCGCGGCTGCAGTTTCATGTGCATCGGATCCCCGCTCGGGCGGGAGATCAGCGCCCACAACTCCGATTCGAGCGTGGGGTAGGGCCTTACGCGCATGCCTGCGCGAAAGCCGCTCTCCGTTTGGAGTACAACCTTGCGCCGGGGCGCCTGTTGTCTCTTGAAATCGGATTCGAGGAAATCCCGGAAATAGTGGCAGACCTGCACCGCCACCTCTCTGATCGCGCCTGCCTCCACAACTGCTCCTTGACCTGTCTGCTCTACAGGATACAGGTCGCCTTCGCCCTGGCCACACTCACGCAACCGGAAACGCCGCCGCGCGACCGGCGGCCTCATCCATCTTGGTGAGGCGGCTTCGTTCAGCGGCTATGCACGAGCCACAAGTGACGGCCGCCTGCGAGAGCGGGGCCCACTGGTGGTGCCCCGGTGAGCACGCCGGGCGCGGAACCGACGTGGCGTTGCGGAAGGCGCTGCGACGCCTGCAGCAGGGCTTCCGCCGCGAAGGCGAACGTGAAGTAGACCAGCAGTCCTGCAGCAGTAGGGAGGGTCACCATTGCGATCGGCCCGCAGGGCGCCAGGCCAAGCGAGATCAGAGCAGTGGCGACCACGCAGAGTGCAGCTCCCGCCGCGCAGCAGATGGCGGCGAGCATGAAGCAGGACGATCGGGAATGGAGCACCATGGCGAGAATTGCACGTGTCCGCCATCGTGATGCCGATCGCTTCCCTTCGGAGTCGGTGAAATCACCGACCCCTGGGTTTCGGCTCAGCTAGAGCGCAGCAGCGGCACATCCGCGGTATTCACGCAGTTGGCGTTAAGTACGTGCACGGCCGCCGCAAGCTCCGGGTCCGCCGCGAGCCAGCCGAACAGCGCCGCCTCCGCATGCAACGCAAGGCCCGGCAGCTCCATGCTGCGATGGCGCGCCGTCGCATAGGTCCACAAGGCACGGCCCACCTCATCCTGCTGTTCGGTGCTCAGCGCCGCCCAGCGCTTCTTCTGCGACTGCAGAAAGCAGGCCCGCACGGCCGCCTCAAGCCACTCGGCCGGAATCTGTGGCGGCATCGGCGAGTCGACGGGGCTGGGGGGGAGCGGCGCGGCGTCGACCGCGGAGGAAGTCGGGGAGGCATCTTCGAACAGCGATTGCTGGGACATGATGCGAACCACGGTAGCACCAGGGCACCACTGCGCCAAGCAGACCGCCAGGGCCTGTCACTTCTGGTGAAGCAGATCCACACGTGCGTGCGGATGCTGGCTCGCTGTATCTGCCGGGTCCGTGGAGCCGTGCGGGCGAGATCGCTTTAGGGGAGGGCCACGCGATCCGCCTGCCCTGCCAGCTCCACCACGCGGGACGCGAATCGAACGCTGTCTTCGTCGGTGGGTTCCTTCACCGCGTCCATGTCACCCATCACGTCGGCCATCTGCTGGAGCACAGCCTCGCAGGAGGTCGGCGCCGCGCCGTCCGTGCGTTCGGCCCATGCCGCTGCGGTATCCGAGCGCTCGCAGCGCTCCATGATGGCGGCGTAGGCATCCTCAAGGCGGGAGCGCAGGCCGGCGAAGTCGAGGGCGGGTTCGGTGCCGTTCATCCCGATACGCTACCACCTTCCTCGCGGCCAGCGAGCGCGGGGCTCGGGCCTGCGAGACCTGATGGAGCCAGGCGCATGCGCATCGCGGGCCCGACTATCATTGCCTGATGCCTTGCGTCCCGCGCATCACAGTGACGGCTCCAGCGTCCCTGGCAAGAATCGAGCACGAAGGGATCTGTTGGTTGCTCGCGCGCAGGGCACGCGGTTCAGTCGCGTCCGTCCTTGTGCGTCGGCACTCCGAGGAACTTTTCGATTTCGACTTGGTGATCCCCAGCAGGGCACGACCACGCGCCGGCGAGCACTTTGCGATCGCAGCCAGCGTCGAACTCGCGAAAATGGGCTATCTTGCATGCAGCGAGGCGGTTGCGGATCGCGCGGTTCAGAGCATCCAGAGGAGGATCGCGCATGTCCAACGTCATCGCTGCTGAACTCGGGTTGCCGCAGCCGTTGGCAGGCTGCTTTCGACCGCTGGCCGGCGAAATCGCGCCCGTACACTGCTCCGATCCCGCTTCCCTGCAGGAAGCACTACGGAGCGTGCTGCTGCATAAGCCGGATGAAGATCCGGCAGGCGTCGTGTTCGTGTGGACTGTGCAGCATCCGTATCCTGTGAGTGCGTCTGCTAAATCCCGCATCTCCTACATCGAGAAGACCGACAAGACGATCTCGCAGCGCTGGCGACCCTACATTGCACTCCTCGCGAGCGACGGTGGGAGCGACCCGTTGCCGCCTGGCGAGCTCGACCTGGTGCGGTGGGCGCGCGAGAGCAGCAACTGGAGCTACTACTCGCAGCTGATCGTGCGGCACGGGCCCATGCAAGTGTGGTGGGCGTCTGCAGCAAAACTCAACGCAGCTGCGGGTGGCGTGCAATACAAGCCGGTCCAGTGGGAGGGGCATCTGCTGCGCTGCTTCCACAGGAGGCATGGGTGCTTGCCTGCGAAGAACCGCAGGCACAGCGGTCCCCTCCTTCAGTTTTGAGCGGCTGCTCGCTCAGGCCTGGCGCTTCCGGCTGGCAAGCCCCGCAGCCTTCGATTTCTTCATGTCGTCCGCGCGCTGGTAGTCCATGGCGGTCTGCGCGTTGCTGTGCCCGGAGTAGGCCATGGCTTCGTTGAGTGGCACGCCATCACGCGCTGCCTGCGTCATGAACCCCGAGCGCAGCGAGTGGGGCGAGAAGTCGCCTTCGTCGTCCAGGCCGGAAAGTGCGCACCGGGCCTTTACGATGTCCCACACCCCCGTGATCGCGAGCCCCTCGGGTGCGATGGTGCCGCCGCGGCGGATGCGCCGAAACAGCGGTCCCGTGTGGAAACCTGCCGCATCCAGCAGCCGCAGCCAGGCGCGCAGGGCCTCTGCGGCGTTGCCTACGATGGGCTTTGCATCGGTGGCCTTCTCCACCCCGGTCTGGTTCGTCTTGGAGTGCCGCATCGTGAAGATGTAGTCGCCTGCGTCGCGCTTCAGTTGTGACCGGTCGGCTGACACGATCTCTGAGCGCCGGCGGCCGCCCGAGTCGAAGGCGAACAGCAGCAGCGCTCGATCGCGAACGCCTCGGGGCGTGTCGTCGCAGGTGGCGAGCAGCCGCGCCAGACGATCCCAATGCAGTGCGTCCTTCTTCTTCGGTGCCCCGGCCGGGCTCTTGGCGTAGACCACCCGCACGGCGCGCATGAGCCGTCGCACTTTTGTCTCCTCGGTGGGCGGCTCCAGGCCGCGATCGCGGTGCAGGCGCGCCATGGCCGCCAGCCGGGCTTCCAGCGTGTTCAGCGCCATCGGCCCGAGCTTGGCTTTCACCCCGGAGCTCACCAGCTGCAGGTCGACCTGGTGGGGCAGTTCGTGCTGCAGCACCGTGTCGGTCTCGCTCAAACGCGGCGCGTGGTCTACGATGAACTGGATAACCACCTCGGCGGGCAGCGGGAAGTGCTCCGCCTCCACGAAGTCCACGTCGTAGCGCAGCTCGAACCAGGCGAGCCAGTAACGCGCGGCGGCCCGGTAGGCGGCGCGCGTGTTGGCGGACTCGCCCTGGTGCAGGATCTCGCGGACGGCCTTCTGCGTGGAGGCATCCAGGCGCTTCAGGTCCAGCGCGCCGGTGGCGGCCGCAGCAGGGGACAGAGCATGCGGTTCTCGGTCTTGCACGGTCATGCCTCCCTCGGCCGGGGACTGTTGGAGTCTGCAGCGTCGCCGGCGGGGCGCTCCCGCGCAACGGTGGCCAGCTGCTGCTGCAGCTCGTCTCGGTACCGCAGTAGTTCCTCACCGTCGATCGCATCGAGGACGCACAGTTTGTGCTCCTTCCACAGGCGCTGGCCCACGGAGCTTTTCCAGAGGCGAAAGACGCGCTGCACGCATGCGCCGGCGCGATCGGGCCGCCCCACGTCGCTGGCGATGCGGATGAGGGCTTCGCGGGCCACCGCGATCGCCCATCGGGCCTGTGTCACTACGTGCTCGCCCTTTTGGGCGGTGAGCCCAACGGCGTTGTGCGCCCTGGCTTCCAGCAAATCGAGGGGATGCATGATGCGAAGATCGATGCCGCCGGCCATCTTCACGGTGACTGCGTTGCGCTCCACTCGGCGCGTGAAGGCGTTGGATTTCTTCAGCCCGCTGGTGGTGTACAGCAGGTGCAGCACGTCGATGTTGCGGACCTTGCCCGTGCCGGCCACCGGGATGCGCAGCTGCGCCACCAGACTGGTGAGAGACGTCGGTTCCGGCAGCAGCAGCGCCGCACGCAGCTTCTCGGCCAGGTAGCGCGCCTGGCGTACGCTGCCCAGGGCGTCCCCGTCGTTGGAGATCGCGGCACCCTCGCTGTGGATCCCATAGCGCTGCATCCAGAACGCCAGCGCCTGGCCGCCCACAAGCACCATCTCGGTGGACATGTGGCGCAGGAAGGCGTCCAAGGTCGCCGCATCCAGCGGGGCCTCGTCGGCGGGGAGAACGGGCGCGGTGGTAGCCATGGGGGGGTTACAGCGGCTCGCCCACGATTTCTGCGCTGGCGGCCTGTTCCTCGGTGAACCAGCTCATGCCGGCGTTGCTGGCCCGACCTGCGCGGATCGCGTCGATGTCGCGCTTTTGGTTGTGGCGCTTGAATGCCCAGAGCTCGTCAGCGGCACGTAGCTCCGATGCGGCCGTGGCGCGCCCGCGGCGCCCGGGGAGCTGCTGGTCCTGCATCTGCCGGCCCAGCGGATCGGCCTGCGCCACGATGCCCAGATCCCCCGCCAGACCGAGCGCCTCCATCACGCGAGCGTATGCGCCCATGGCCACCGACGGCTTGCCCTGCTCGATGCGGAACACCGTCACGCGCGACAGGCCGGCGGCCGCAGCTAACTGGTCTACGCCCACCCTCCGCCGCATCCGAGCAAGCCGCAGACGCTCGCCCAGCTGGTGCAACTGGGCCTGCGTCTCGACATGCAGGGGTTCGATGGTGGCCTTCATGTTGCTTATTTTCGCTGTTAGCGCGCGTTATGTCCATTATTAGAAACATCGGCCCAAGCGCCAACCGGTGCTCATCAGTCACGCGGTTCCCTGCCCCCGGCCCCAACGTCCACTAAGGCCCCCACGGCCGGGGGGAGTCGCAGCGGCAGCGGATTGCGAGAACTATACGATGTGGATATTATGTGTGCTACGGTGTGATATGTAGTCCACACTACATATGCACCATAACGTAAGTTTATCGTGGGTAATGGCATGGCCGGGCTGAGGCGGTAGCCGCCCCGGAAATATGCCAGTTCTCCCGGCCACCCCCGGGGCGCCCCCACACAGGAACCAATGAAAGGACGGGGGGGAAAAAATGGCACCACCCGGAGGGATCACCAAGCAGGATGTGTTCGTCGCCGCCGATGAGTTGCTTCGCTCGGGCGAGGGCCCGACCGTGGACCGCGTGCGCCGGCAGATCGGCCGAGGTTCGCCCAACACGGTGGGGCCGCACCTGAAGGACTGGTGGAAGACTCTGGCCTCGCGCCTGAACAGCGAAGCGCCGGCGTTGCCGCCGCCGACGGCGGCCCTGGGCCTGCCCATGCCGGTGGTAAACGCCGCGAAGCTGATCTGGGAGACCGCCTCGCGCCAGGCGGCCGAGGACGCCCAAGCCGTCCTCGATGCGGAGCGCAACCTGATCGCCGAGGCCCGCGCGGCGATCACCGAGCGCGAAACGAAGCTGGAGGCGGCCCGCACCGCACTGGAGGAGAACGCCCGGCTGGCCAGCCAGCGCGCCGACGACCTGCACCGGCAGCTGGAAGACGCCCTGGTGCGCCTAGACCGCGCCGAGACGCGCAGTTCGGAGTTGCAGGCGCAGCTGCACACTGCGCAGACGGAAGTCGGCGAGGAACGCCGACGACTTCAGGAGCAGATCCAGCAGCATGCCCGTGAGCGCGACGCCGACGCCCAGCGCGCAGCCGGCAACGAACGCCGCTACCTGCAGGACATCGATCGCGCACGTGGTGAGACCACCCGTGTGCAGCAGCAACTGGGGGAGAGCCAGGCGGCGCTGCGCGCGGCACTCGAAAAGCTCGAGACGACCAGGGAGGCGGGGGAGCGCCGGCAGCGGGAGCTGACCGAGGCGGTGGCGGAGCGCGAGCGGCTGCTCGCGGCGAAGGATCAAGTCCTGGCGGAGCGCGATCGCCAGCTTGCCGAGCGAGAGCGCAATCTGGTGGAGCGTCGGGGCGAACTGGCGCAGGCGAGGGAATCCTCCGCGGCGTTGCAGCGCTTGTGCGCGACTCAGGAGACACAAGCTGCGGCGCTGCAGGAGGCCCTCGCCAGCGCAGGCCGAACCGAAACCGATCTGCGAGCACAGGTCGCGGCGCTCCAGCAGCAACTCGCGCCTAAAACCACATCACGTCGCCGCGTCAAGGCCTGAGAACGGTCAACCACCTTGGAAAACGAAGCCGGAGCTACCCAATGATCCGCATTGCCGATGGGAAGGAATTCAACCGCCTGGTGGAAGCGCTGGCTGACGACATCCAGCATGCGCACTTTCACTGGCGCCTATACCGGGATCTCCTGAACGCGCATGAGGAATTCCCAAATGTGCGCCATCAGTCGGTCGCCTTCTGGCATCTCACACACCGGGCACACGTGATGGAAGCGATGCAGTCCCTGGCCCGCGCATTCGACCAAGACGCCACGTCGCTCCACCTGCGCAGCTGGCTGAAAACGATCCAGGCGAACATGCACCTGTTCGCGACCCAGGAGTTCAAGAAGCGCCTCGCCGGCAATCCTTTCGTGGACAGCCTGTCGGAGATCGCACGCGAACCGGATCCTGTTCAGCTTGAGGCCGACATCGCGTTGTGCACACAATCCGATCCGACCGTGAAGGCGCTGCTGCTGCAACGGCACAACGTGACTGCCCATCGAAATGCGAGGATGGCGGCAAGAGGCCGCTCCGCGATCGAGGAGTTCGGCATTCCGGTGGCTGACTTCGAGGACTTGCTCCAACGGTCGAGGACCATCCATAGCCGATACTCGCAGCTGTTCGCTGCGGCGTCATACTCGCCGCAAATCTTGGGGCACGGCGATTACCGTTTCATCTTTCAGTGCGTCGAGGAAACAGTACGGCGTTCCCGCGAGGAGAGCACTGCGCGTGGGAGGGGCCCAATATGAAGCGAGCGACAGCACTGGTTATCGGGTTCGGTGTTTCGGTCCAGGTGGCCGCCGCCTCGACCACCGATGAGCAATTGAGCGCGTGCCTGCTCAAGGCCGCGGATAACTCAGCGTATACCTCACATGACGGGGGACGCTCTGCCCAGAAGATGCTCGAGGCCGACTGCCCATCGGTTTACCTAAAGTGGGTGAGTGAGTGTTCGGTCGCAGACGAACGAAAGTCCTGCGTCCTGAAAGCCGCGCTTAGCGCGCAGATGGCACTGAAGCTGAAGGGTAAGTAGCAGCACCCTGGGTGCGGCGGGATCGGTCGCCTTCACGTTCCGCCGGTGCGGGGCGCCGCGATGGAGGCCGAACCCTGGGCACAATTGCGGTTATGAATTTCCAATCAGCCTTACGACGAGCAACGCGGCATGCCTTCGGACTGCAAGCGCTGGCGTTGCTCACGCCCGGGGCGTTCGCGATGGGCCCGCAACCCTGTGGGGCAGGAAGCATGCCCTCCGGCCAGCACTTGAAAGTCACCGGGTCCGACATTCTGCTGCGCGCCTCTCCGGGACCCAAGGGCGAGCGCATGATCAATGAGAAGGCCACCGCAGCGCTGCACGAAAAGCAGTACCTCACCATCGACAATTCAGTGCGGGTTGTGCAGCAGTGCACGCAAGGTGCTTGGTCCCGCGTCCAGGTGGAGAGTCCCGAGTGGCTGCGCGACAGCCACATCGGTTGGGTGCCCACGAGCGTCCTCAGGAGTCAGAAAAACGACACCAGCGGCAAGGAGCTCTTCACGGAAGCGGACTTCGGGTGGGACCAGTTCACCCGCGACTACAAGGCGATCATCATCGCAGGCGTGAACAAGCTCGCAAGGGAGAACTCCGCGTGCAAAGCCATCGATCCGGCGACCGCATCGAGGTCGACGACCAAGGGATCCAAGGCCGACCCCGTCTTCTGGGTCACATGCGGCACAGGCAATGCCGCGCGCAACATCTTCTTCACCAAGTCGGACGTCGAGAACAACCGGGTTCTGTCGCACAGCCGCTACTGAACGTCTACGCTCGGCCGCGCTGTCGAGGGCGGCACGCCGAGGCGTCACACACTGGGGGCCCCCCACTGTCGCAGCAGGCGCATGGCCAGTAGAGTGTGCGACATGGCTACCCTCTACGTGCATGCTGATCCTGATGGACCAAGGCTGCCTGCGGCCTACTGCTTCCAGGCCGCGCGCGGCGCCGACGCGGGACACCTCGCAAGGCTGCTTCGGATCACCACAACGCACTCCATGCACCTCGCCGTGGTCCATGTCGCTGGCAGGGAATGTGTCCTGGTCGAATTGGCGTGTGCCGGGGGGCTGACCGAGGGGGCATTGCGCAACACCATGCGGATGCTGCCTGGCCACGAGGTAATGGAGAGCACCTTGCGCCCCGGCGCAATTCTCTCAAGGGACATGCGGGCAGCGCGTTGAGCTCGGGTTCGCCGCGCGCGACCGGCGCCGCGCCAGGCGGACGACGCCCCCAATCACCCAGCATGCTGCCTCGCCACAGGTCGGAGATGCCTTCTGAGGGAGGCACGACTTACGGTGGCTTCGCATGCCTGTTTGACGCAATACGATGCGTGCCTAAGACTGAATCCATGACGGAAGCACGTGGTGAGCGAATGGCGCGAGATGTCCAAGAATGGCTTGCCTGGGAAGATGCCCGCCTGTTGGATTGCGCGCTGGGGATGCAATTTCTCAGTGCGCACGATCTGGCCGACGAGTTCGGCCGCGACCCGCTCCTCATTCTTCGGCGCATCCTGGATTCCGAAATCCCCGACATGGTGGGATTCGAAGTGGCAAGAGGCTCCGAGGAGGAGTCTGAGTTCCTGGCCCTCGGCCTGGCAGGCGCCCCGCTGGAGATGGTTCTGCGCTGGTGTACCGCAACCGAGGTAGCGGTCGATCGCCCCGAGTGGGACGAACTGGCGATGTACATGACGGCCGATCTGCGACCGGCCACGGAACTGGCGCGCGAGGCCGGTCTGTGGCTCACCAGGTTCGACCAGGTCGAGGCGCTGCAGCAGTTGGTGGACGTTCCGACAAACGCACTCGCGCGAGCGGTTGCCGCGGTCCTTGGACGCCTCGACGCTCCCACGCCGTGCGAAGTTCTCGCGCAAATCCTGGGCTCACGTGCCCCGGAGGCGCCGATCGACTGGCATCACATCGATCGGGTGCCACTGGACGTGCAGCATTCGCGCACGTTCCGCTGGCGGGCCTCCAAGAAACGGCGCACAACCAGGAGGCGCCACCCGCGCGCCGTCGGCCGCCGGGCGTAGCCGGCGGTTCTTTGCTCCCGGGGCCAGCGAGGCAACCAGCGCCCCCTCCGCGCGTGAGGGGGCCCAGGCGCAAGGAGTGCGTTGTGGACGCCAGTTTCTCTGCACGCGCACCTGTTTGGCACTAAGCACCTGCTCCCGTATCTTGTTCTGCAGATATATCCTGAAGCAGACAGAAATGCGACTCCACAAGAACGGCGAGCACCTCGAGATCCAAGGCATCGTCCGGGCCAGCCGCATCGAGGTGCGCAATCCAATTCTGGCGTTGCCCGCGGCGGCCGCGCTGACCTCGCTGGGCACAAAGGACCGGAATGCCCTCGCCCAGTCCCTCGCAGACCTGAAGCGCGAATGCGCCGCGCGTGCACTACCCGCCTGGCACCAGCGCCGCACGCAGGCGGCCACGTTTTGGAAGGCCGCCTCGGTCTACTGCGGCCACATTGCGCGGGCTACGCGCGGTTGTACCTCAATGGCCTCCTGCAGCCTGCAGACCGCCCTGCCCTCGTACTCGCCCGGCGCCAGCGCGGCGCGCATCCATCGCCGCGGCTGCCTCAACCCACTGCTGGCCCTGCCCGCCGCTGCGGCCGTCGGTGCGCTCGACGAGGCGCCGCGCGGGGTGCTTGCCGCGGTACTTGCGGACTTGGCAACCATGTGCCGCGATCGCGCGGAGCGCGACTTTCGCCGCCATAAGGCGCCCATGGCAGCCTACTGGTGGGAGTGCTCGGTGTTCGCGCGGCACGTCCGCCGGGCAGTGCTTCAACCGGCGGGGTTCTTCGCATGAGCACGGTCGTCGACATCCTGGATCCTTCCGGCCTTCAGGTGCTGGCTGGCGATGAGCCCGAGTTCTTCGCACCCGCCACGGCCAACCTGGTGGACCGGCTGATCAGCGAATACCGGGCCGCACGCCGGGACGTGGAGGCGGTCGCTTCGATCATGTCCGCCCCCGATCATCGTGGCGCGCTCTCCTACTTCCTGGAAGGCAACGCCGACAAGACGGACCGCCGCTACGGCCTGCCCTCGGTGGAATCGCTGTTCAAGCTCGACGGCGCACTGGGAAAGCTCAATGCCACCTACTGGAGTCGCGCCCTGCAGCTCACTGACGTCTACGACTGCATGCCGCAAAAGAGACGCGACGAGTGGAACGAACAGATCCGCGAAATGAAGACGCCCGACTTCGAAGAGGAGACGGTTCGCTCCACGCTGGAGGCGCTGCTGGCTTTGAGGACGCAGTTCTTTGCCGAGCGCATCGACGGCGTCTTCCGCGGGCTCTCCGGTGAGCACGTGACCAACCGCCCCGAAGGCTTCTTCAAACGGATGATCCTCTCCTACGTGTTCGACCAGTTCGGCACGGTGAACTACAACATGGCGGGCCTGATCAACGACCTACGCGTTGTCGTGGCCAAGTTCATGGGCCGCGACGAGCCGCGGTATGCCACGGCCGGCACCCTGCTGACGCGAATCATGGCATCCGGAACCGGGGAGTGGAACTCGATCGATGGCGGCGCTTTGCGCGTGCGCGTCTACAAGAAGGGCACTGCCCACCTCGAGGTGCACCCGGACATGGCCTGGCGGCTCAACCAGGTGCTGGCCTATCTGTACCCGCTGGCCATCCCCGCGCAGCATCGCAAGCGGCCGGAGCGGCGTCAGAAGGACTTCCCGCTCATGCAGCGGCCCCTGCCCTTCCAGGTGCTGGACCTCTTCGCTTCCCAGCTCGATCGCCACGGGCGGGGCGGCAACAGCTTCACCTTCGGCTACGACGCCAAGGCCAACGCCCGCGCATACGACGAGGCCTCGCGGGTTCTGGAGCTTCTCGGGGGCACCCAGACGCGATCCGGCTCCTTCGTCTTCGACTACCCAGTGCACCCGGTGCTCTGGACCGTGGTCACTACCGGGTGCGTCCCGGACGAACGCGCCCACCAGTTCTATCCCACACCAGAGCGGCTCGGCGAGGAATGCCTGCGTCTGGCCGCGATCGGCCCGACGGACACCGTGCTGGAGCCGAGCGCGGGGCGCGCGGCCCTGGCGGAGCACCTGCCGGTGGAGCGCACGACGTGCGTGGAGATCTCGGCGCTGAACTGCGAGATCCTGAGGGCCCGTGGCTTCCACACCGTGCAGGCCGACTTCTTGGCCTGGAGCCGCGAGCAGCATGCCGCCGGCTGGCGGGCGCAGCGCGTGGTCATGAACCCGCCCTTCGCCAACGGGCGCGCGCAGCTGCACGTCGAAGCCGCGGCCAGCCTGCTGACCCCTGGCGGCAGGCTGGTGGCGATCCTGCCGGCCTCCATGCGAGACAAGGAGTTACTGGCCGGCTTCGAGCACACCTGGAGCGAGGTCTACGACAACGAGTTCGCGGGGACTTCGGTTTCGGTGGTGATCTTGGTGGCGCAGGCGGTGGCTGGCCCCGCCTGCGCCACCGCGGAAGGAAAGCAGCCGTGAGCCGCCGCGCAGAGCGCATCAACGTCCTGCCACTGGATGGCTGGATCCGCGAAACCTCCAGGAGCGCGCACATGCAGTGCGTGAGGGCCTTGCTGCGCTACGGCATCGTCGGCGCGTCGTTGCGTAAGCGCGAGGCAGCGTCGTGAGCCAGGACGAACGCGACTACTGGCGCGAGCGCGCGGCCCGCAACCCAGATCTGGACTACTGCTACAACCCGAAGCAGTTTCGTGGATCGCGGAACCGCTCGCCCCTGGCCAGTGCACCTCGGGGTCGGGTGTCTGTGGCGCGCCTTCTCGGCTGTGTCCTGCTGCTACTGCTGCCCTGGTGGTGGCTGACGCAACCGCACGCACAAATGTGGCTGCGCGAGCATCTCGCGCCGCACCCATCTTCCCGAAAAGCAGTGTCGGCCTCACCCGCGGTAGCATCACCGCGTGCTTTGCTCGTGGGGAGAGCGCCCCTCTGGTACCAGGAGCCTTATGGCCCCGTCGCCCCGTTCGAGATCGTGGCACCTGCGGGCCAGCGCTCCTTCGTTGTACTGGTGAGCCAGTGGGCCTCCAACGCGCGGGTCGTCCAGGTGCCGGTGGCGGCAGGCAGCCGCACTCTTGTGCAGCTTCCGCTCGGGGAATACCGACTCCTGATCGTCGAGGCCGCGCAGCCTGCGAATGCCGCAGCGCCGGTGGCCACCGGCACCAGGCGGAGCATCGCGCCCCTCAGGTTCTACGCGATGGGGGGCCAGGTCGTGGGCAACGTGCTGGACTTGGGCGCGAACCTGGATCCGCTGTTTCCGCTGGTACCTGACATTGGGAAGTCACCGTGAAAGCCGGCCTCGTCATCATCCACATCAACCAGCACGCGATTCGAAAAAATGCCAAGGAAGGCACGCGCGACCCCGTGATCACCGTAAAGTCTAAGGATTCGAACGTGTACGGCCACTCGGTGGAGATCGACGGGCCGAGCACCGTGGTCTATTCGCCGGACAAGCCGCTCTCGTGCGGGGCCCGCTGCTGGATAGAAACGACTGCGCCGGTGCGCGTCATCGGGGCGGCTGCACCACCACGTAGCGGGCGCAAATCGCTCCAGCGTTAAGCAACCCTGACGGGCTGGCCATGCGCAGTGTGTTCCGCATTGCTCCCCTCCAGACCCTTTGCTAGCCTCAACGAACAATGACCGACCACCCCATCGAATCGACGGTCGCGACGAGTCATCTGCGCGTGGAGCTTTCGCTCTTGGCCATCGCGATCGTGAGCTTCAGCGGCGGGATCAGCTGGTATCTCGTGTACCAGCTGCGATGGCGCGACACGGATGTCCTGGGACTGCTTCCTCCAACGGCGTCTGCGGTCCAGAACTTCGCCCTCTACGCGGTGCTGATCGGACTGGCCTTCGCGGCCGCAACGGCGCCGGTGCTGGTTCTCTCGCGGGTGTACAAGCGGCACGCAGGGCCCGCCGGGGACACTGGGCGCTCGCCTCTCTAGCTCAGTGCGGCCGGGTCGACTCGGGCCCAAACTTGTTATTCGGCCGCTTCGTCGCGCGCCTTCAGCTTCGCCGCCTCCTCCTGCAACGTCGAGAGCTGGTCCATCAGATCCTTCTCCATGGACTTCGCTTTGCGCTGGATGGCCTCCACGGCCTTCATCGCAGTGTTCGCCGAGGTGTTCATCTCGTCGAAACCGTTGAGCTGTTTACGGATGCGCTCGATGGCTCCATCGATCGTTGCAAAGCTCTTTGCGTCCTTCTTCCCATGGCTGGCGGCCCGCACAGAGATGGCGGTGGCCACCATGTGGGCGGCACGCAGCCACACGTCGCTGGAGGCGTCCTCTGCGTCCCAGCGCAACATGACATCGTTGCCGAAACGCTGGAACTGGGGGATGCTCGGCTGCGCGGTCCTCGCCGAATGCACGAACACGCACACCGCCGCATCGCGGTTGCGGCGTGCCGTGTCGGCCTCCTCCAGCGAGCGGGCCAGGTCGTAGCTGGCGTGCTGCTTGGCCTCGAAGACGATGCGGGCGCCTGCGGCGATCTTCTCGGGCCCGATGGTGACCACGTGGTCGCCGACCTTGCAGTGGGGGATGACGCCCGTGGTGGCGCCCGTCTGCTCCACCACGTCGCCACCGGCAGCCACGAGCTCACGCAAGGCCGCTGCCAGCGAGTCCTCGAATTCCAGTCCATGCTGCGTCCCGCGGGCAGCCTCCTGGCGGCGCACCTGCATGGCCTGCACCGCTGCGTTGAGTGTGTCGACCAGTTTGGTGGAGGTCTCCACGTTCACGCGCTGGTGCTCCTGCAGCATCACGGAGATGCGCTTGAGCGCCGAACCCTCGTTGTCCAGGGAGAGCTCGTTCGTCAGCTTGCTCTGCGTCTCCTCGACACGCCCCACCAGCCGGCTGAGAGCGGAGTCAGGCTTGTCCAGGCTGAATTCGGCCACGACCGCGGCCATGTCCTTGGAGAAGGCTTCGGTGAGGTCGCCATGCTTCGCTCGCAGCTCCGACAGGAAACGAACAAGGGCCCCTTCCTTGTTGTCCAGGGAGAACTGGGTGAGGATGGCTGCGTTCTGCGCCTGCACCACTCCATCGAGCGTCCTCTGGAGGGTGGCGACCAGTTGGTTGTCGCCGGAGGGGTCCAGCGCCTTGAGCAGATCGCTGTTCTCGCCGATGAACTGCTCGAACACCTTGCCCAGGGTTTGCTGCGCCTCTCGCACCTGCAGTTGCACCACCGTGGCCAGTTCACCATCGGCCTTCGTGAGGCGGTTCACACGATCGGTGAACAGCCCTTCCGAAGGATCGAAATACTTCGAGAGCGAGTTCGTGACCCGGTCCTCCAACTTGCCGCGCCATGTGTTCAGACGCTCACCCAGCTGCGTCATGAGGTGTTCCCCTTCGCGGCGCACCGTGTCGCTGTCCAAGGTGCCCTTTGCGGCCTTCAGGCTCAGGACGCCGATCTTCAGCGCGGTGACCAGAAAGTTGGTGCGCTGCTGGCCCTCTGGATATTCGCCCATGGCCAGCAAAACCTCGGGGTCGCTCACGGCGAACGTCACGATCGCCGGCTCGCTCGTGGTCGAGGGCTTCGTCAGGATGGGAGAGATTTCAGCGTTGCTCGTCATGTGGGGCATTATCGGCGGGCGGTGTACAAAAAAACAGCCCCGGCCGGAATGCCTGTGTGGGTGCGCCCAGGGGTTGGCCAGTGGAGACCGGTGCTTCGAGATTCGCGCAGCTAGGCCGGCTCACCGGCACGACAAGGCGTCGCCGGAACGTACGCAGAATGCTCCGTCCTGCCGCGTGAAGTTCCCTCCAGCGCTGTCGGTGTAGCGCGAGCCGTCCCATCCCCAGCAGCCCCCGCCGTCGCAGCTTGAGAAGACCGGACCCGCCGCCCCCTGCGTCGGCGCGGCCGGCGCAGGCGCCCGCGACGCGCGGCGTTGCGCGCGCAGTTCCTCTTTGCGCATCTGCATCTCAGCCGCCGTCATCAGCGGCCGGCAACTCCTTGCACGCCTGACCTGCTCGCCGTGCACTTCTCGGTCCAGCGCATCCAAAAGGATGCTGCTGGCGGCGGCTTCCACGTTGCGCACTTCACGATCGTCAAGGCAAGACGGACGCTGCTCCTGAACGGATCCTCGATCTGGCGTGGGCTCGTTCTCTGCCGCCTGGCCGCGGCGAGCCCGTTCCACCTCTCTGCGCTGGGTCAGCTCCCCGGGCGGTACCGCACTGGGCTTGCGCGCGTCGAGAAGCTGCCCTGCGCCGGCGCACGGCGCCTGGGAGTACGTGATTTTGCCGTCCGGACCAGCGCACTTGAAAACCTGCGCGTGTGCGGTGTGCGCAGCCACGAGGATCCCAAGGGCCAAGCTCGTTACTACAGAAGGCTTCATCGCGGGAAATTCTCCTGGTTGAGGCCACATTGGAGCACCTTCAAGCGGGCCCACGCCTCGCGTACGGGCCCTTCCGTGATCGTGTCCAGCACCGCCCTGCAGCCCGCCGCTTGGTCCAGGTACAGGTGCGTGCGTTGGTAGTGCCGCGTCGACGCCTCAAGCTGCTGCCAGGGCGGCAGGCAAAGCGCCTCCAGCCGCGGGCCCGCCGCCGCCATCGCGAGCCCAGCAGGGTCGAAGTCGTAGAAGCCGAGAACCGGCTTGGCGACGGCTGCGACGAACGACGCCGCAGCACCCGTCGGGAACGATCCCGGCATCCCGCGAAACACCGCCAGGGTGCGCCGGCGCCGGATGAAGTCGCGCTCCAGCCATCCGAAGGAGTGCAGCTCCGTGAGCGGCTCGAGGTTCTCGCACACGAGCATCACGTCGAAAGAGTTGGCGTCCAGCTCCCGCCAGTCGGCGGCGATGAACCGGCCGCCGGCAGGCAACTGCACGTCCATGTGCAACGGCACGACCGCCAACAGGCTCTCCATCACGGGGGCGGCGCCGGCCTTCTCGGACCCGCCCGGGCCCGCAGCGCCGCGGCGGCCGCCCGGGGCCGGCGCAGCGACCTCGAATCCACGGCTGCGCAGGGCGTTGGCCGCCGCCAGGTAGTCGCGCTCCTCATAGTCCACACGCGACCGATTCGGCCGCCCGATGTGGTGCGCTGCGGCCATCGCAAGCGCCATCTTCCCAACTCGCTGTGCTGGCCTCTCGGCGACGAGCCTGCGAAGGAACGCCGCTTCCGACGGGCTGAAGCTCACTGTTTGGCCACCTGCACCATGGCGTCGCGGAAGGTGGTGGCCAGCCGGCGCCCCGGCTGCGGCGGGTTCATCAGCAGGTCGACTTGGAAGCGTATCTCCGCGCCGCGCAGCCGGTGGGGCCGGTCTTCCAGTGCGCAGATGGCCAGCATCAACCACGAGGCGGGCCGCAGGCCGGTCGACGCCGGCGGCCGCAGGGCTGCAGCGGCCGCATCCTGCGCGTGCCACTGCACCAGAGAGATCGGAGTTGCGGCGTCGAGTACCTGCAGCTTCAGGCGGTGCAGCGCCTCTGCATAGGCGTCGAGCACTGGCTCGCCCTGCTCCTCACGCACCACCGCCATGCGTTTCGGTGGCTCGGGCTCGCGCGCCACTTTGCGAGGGGGCAGGCTCTGGACGATCAGCTCCACGTCCTTCCGCACCTCGGCGAAGTCGTCCTGGGGATCCACATGGGCCCGCAGACGGTGAGCAAGCGCGGTGGCCAGCAGGACGTCTGGGATCTGCTCCGGCAGGTCCGCCTCCGGGCCGCGCCACGAAGGCTGTTGCGCCATGAATGCATCGGCGCGCGCGAGGTTGCGCAGGTTGGCCTCTACCTGACGCAGCAGGAACACCTCGGCGCGCAGCCGGGTGAGCACCTCCGACAACTCGCCCGTCCAGCCGGCCATGCGCGTCAGGATCACGCGTCGGATGACCGTGCCAATGTCCCAGTGCTTGGCCTCCGCGTGCCGCGCCAGGTCCTCGGCACGCACGACCAGCCGGCCCAGGTCCGTCTCCAGGGCGCGCGCCTGGCGCTCGTACCACCTGTTTTCGGACAGCTTCGCTGCCAGCGTCTTGGCCGTTCCATAGCGCAAACTGACCATGCCGGTGAGAAAGGCCACGTTGCTCTCGGTGGCGTCCGCGATGTCGTAGACCGTGTTTCGGGTGCTTGCCTCCAGCGAATCGAAGGCCACCTGGTCGCGCTCGCGCGCCGCCGCGTCCATCTCGTCACGCAGCCACGCCAGCGACGCGATCGCCTGCCCGATCTCCTTCAACGACTGGAAGGGGGTGACCAGCTGCAGGTGGTCCTGTAGGTACTCCCGCAGGCGTGGATGGAGCCGCCAGCTGTCCTCGCCGGCGGGGCGCAGCGCGCTCGCGCCGCGCAACGCCGTCGTCACGCTCCTGGGGATGGCGTCCTGCAGGACGGTGCCGCCCTCCACCAGGCTCTCGATGTGGGACGCATGTGTGCGCAGTGCCCCCAGCGCGTCGCGGATCTCGCTCACGGGCTATCTCCCGCGCCTCCGTCGCCCGAGGTCGAGGCGCCGGGGACCGGCCCCCCATCGTCACCCTCCTGCGCCAGGTCCATCTGTTCCTCCTGGTGTGCCTCGTCCTCGGTGTCGGACATGGACGGTGTGTATTCCGCCATCAATGCGAGCGTCTGGTACAACCATCTGACCTTCCCAGTCACCAGGTAGACCATGTGCGACGGGTTGGCCAGGTGCAAGAAGCCTTCCTTCTCAAGCAGCTCCAGGATCCGCGCAAGCCGGTCGGCACTCGATTCCGTAGTGCGTGAGCCGTGCACATCGCGCATCTGCTGCAGCCGCCGGTCCAAAGATGTTGAGCCGCGCACCGCCTCCATGAGGGCGGACTGCACCACTTCCTGTCCAGGCTGGAGCTGTTCGCCGCGGCCCTGCGCTTGGCGCACCGTCTCCAGGAAGCGCACGGCCGGCTGCAGCAGGTCGCGGAGATTGCGGAACTGCTCGCGCACCTGCGCCTTCTGATCGTGGTCCAGGCTGTTGAAGGCCATGAAGAACGCGCCACCGTCTTCGAGCTGGCACAGGCGGTAGCCGATCTCGCCCAGCCAGCGCTCGGCGCGCTCCCGGCCTTCGGGTGCGTCGAGCGCCTCAAATTCGTCCGGGAAGCGGACCGGGCAGACGAATTCCCCCGCGGTGAGGAGCTTGAGGGCAGCGCTAAACCACATGAAGGGCCTCGCAGTCGGCGGTCACGATGTTGCCGTTTGGATAGAAGCGTGCGAGGCGATCGAACATCTCCGCGGCCCCTCCCGAAGCCTCGGGGGCTGCGCTGATCACGTCGATGTGGTTTTCGTCGAGAGTGTCGAGGAACGCCTTCAAGTTGAAGGAGTCAATTCTGCCGACCTCGTCGCAGATCCAGGTCACGCGCACGTTGCCCCCCGCGTCCTTGCGCACCATGCTCGCGAATCCCATGAGGAACAGGGCGACGATCAGCATGGTTTGACCATTGCTCGCATAGCGTTTGAACTCGTCTTCCCGGCCGATCGTGCGCTCGCGTCCGTTCACCTGCAAAGAGCACTCCAGGCGTACGAGCTCGTTCAGGCTGGTGCGGATGCCGCCCTCGCGCGAGAGCAGGTCGCGCAGCTTGCGCATCAAAAGCACCTCCTCGGCACCCGGCAGCTCCAGGTCCCGCGCCATCGGCGCGCTGCTGGCGCGCGAGAGCGACTGGCGGCTGTCCGCAAGGTCCTTCATGCGTTGCAGATCGCCGATGTACTCCAGCGACTTGACGGTGGAGCGCACACCGATCTTCAAATTGCCGAAGCTCGGGAAGCGCGTCACGCGCGACATCTGGTCCTGAAGCTCGCGGTTGAAGCGGCCGATCTCGCGATCGAAGTCATCCAGGTCCTTCACGAACTGGCGGGCCTGTCCCAGCACGCCGGTCAGCTCGTTGCGCAGCGACACCACAGCTGAGGTGTAATCCGTGTCGTACCACTCGCACAGCATGCGTCCGCGGCGCAGCGCGTCCAGATGACTCGCCAGGTCTTGAAGCTCGGGGAGCTCGGTCTCCTTGCGAGCAAGCCACTCCGTAGCCGGCCCTTCGATCACCTGCATGGCCTGGCGTATCGCGCGAATGTGCCCATTCGCCGCCCCTACATTCGTGGCCAGCTCCGAATTCCTCCTGCCCACTTCGCGCAGCAAATCCTCGGTGAGCCACGTGCTCACCGGAAAGCTTCCGGACGGCGGGATGATCACGAGCAGCTCGCGTGACAGCAGGCTTTGCAAGCTCGCGACCTCGTCGCCGGCGGACCGGTGCTCGTGGTCGACCCGATCCAGCTCGTCGCGCACTTGGCTGGCATGCTCACTGACGGCCTCCTGCGCCTGGCTCCAGCGTGCCTGGGCGGCGCCGCGGGCGTCCCTTGCCTGAGCCAGCCGCACCTGTTCACCCGGCAGGCGCACCATCTCCCGGTCACGGAAGACCCGCCAGGCCGTCACTTCGTGACGGTTCTGGGAAATGGCGAGCAGCCGCAACCCCAGCTCGCCGATCGTGCGGGAGACTGCCTGCACTCGGGTCGCGTCGACGCCGGCGGCGGTCAGTTCCTGCTGCGCCTGCAGGTCGATGCGCTGCACGCCCTGGGCGGCGCGCTCGTTCGCATCCGTCAGCTCCTTGTCGAGCCGCTGCCCGGCGGCCGTATTCTCCTGGCGCGCCGACGTACGCTGCGCATCGAATTCCGCGGATAGCTTGCGGCGCTGTTCGGCCAGCTCGCGCGTGAGGAGCCGTTGCTCCTCTGTAAGCGCACCGATGGCGGTCCGTACCGCTGCAAGCTCCTGCGTGAGCGCATCCTTGCGCTCCACCAGTTCA
Source organism: Ramlibacter sp. AN1133 (assembly GCF_037890035.1). Lineage (NCBI taxonomy): Bacteria > Pseudomonadati > Pseudomonadota > Betaproteobacteria > Burkholderiales > Comamonadaceae > Ramlibacter > Ramlibacter sp. AN1133. The sequence goes on along the minus strand of NZ_JBBKTQ010000009.1, from coordinate 229,585 downwards.
GCCTCAGCCTGGTCCTGTAGGTCGGAATCCTGCTGCTCCAGGCGCACCACGGCGTCATGTGCGGCGGCGGCGCGTGCCCGTGCCCGCGCCTCGCCCTCGGATGCTTCCGAGGCGGTCGCGCCAGCGCGCCGGGCCAGCTTGAGGGCTTCCTGTTCTTCCGCCGCTGCGCGCTGCAGGGCCTCCCGGGCCCGCTCGATCTGCCGGCGAAGCTCGGGCTCGTCCAGCCAGTCGGGAACCTCCACCCCCTGGACGGCCACCGTGATCGTCCCCACCGCCACCGTGCCGGCCTCACCACCGGCGGCATCGGGGTCGTGCCGCGGGGCGAGGTCAGTGCGATGCAGCAGCTTCGGGTCGATCACCCTGGCAAGCGAGCGCAGATCGTCCGGAGCGGTGGCGCGCAGGAACTCCAGCAGCGACCCCGCCTTGGGCTGCTGCCGGCCCTCCAGGTCCTCGACCTGCCCTCTGCGGGCCGTGAGTGTGGCCTGCGCGGCCTCGTGCTCGCGCAGCTTGCGATCGCGGTCCCGTTCGGCCTCTTGCAGTGCGCGCTGCGCCGAGGCGAGCCCGGTCCTAGCCTCCAGATCGGCGCCGCGGGCCACTCGCAGATCCCTGCGCACCGCGGCCAGCGCCTGCTGCATTTCCTGCGAAGCGGAAGGGTTCTTGATGGCCTGCTGCAGCTCGCCCTGCTGGCGGGCGAGGTCCTGGAGCAGCCCCGGGAGCTCGCCCAGCCGCGCCGGCGTCGAGGTAGTCTCCTGAGCCTGGATCTCGTCCAGGCGCAACTCCTCCAGCCGGCGGGTCAAGGCGGAGGCAAGCTCCGCCTGCCGCTGCGCGACGCGCTGCTGCACCGCGGAACGTGCCGCCTCGATCTCGCGCTTGCGTTCGTCGGCGCTCGCCAGGATCCCCTGCGCCTGGCTGTCCAGGCTGGCCTTCTCGGTTTCGGCCTCGGTCTTCTGTTCCAGCAGCGCCGCCTCGCGATCGTGTTCCGCCTCGAGGTCTGTGATGCCGATGACGCGGTAGTGCTCCTGCTGCTGCTCGATGGAGCGCACCGAGTGCTGGAGTGCGTCGACGGCGCTCACCTGTTCGTCATAGGCCGCCTTGGCCGCGGCGGCCGTGCTGGCCAGCCCGGTCGCCTCCTGCTCGCCCTGCTCCACCACCCGGCCGCGCCGCACCCGGTTCGCAGCCATCGCGGCTTGCTTTTGCTCGATGAGCGCCTCGGCGGCCGCGCGCATCTGCGACAGCTCCAGGTTCAGCCCCTGGATGGCCTGGCAAGCCTTTGCCAGCTCCACCGCCAGCGGCCGCTTCGCCTCCACCTTGGACAGGTGGTCCTGGGAAACGAGCCACGAGGACACGTCCTTGGCGGGCTTCTTCAACTCGCGCATGCTCTTGCCTTCGGCCCCCAAGCGCGCTGCGATGCGCCCCGTCACGATCTCCTGCAGTGTGTTGAACGACAGCGCCTCCGGACCCATGGCCGCGGCGATCTGATCCAGTCCTCGCAGCATGCCCGGGGCGAGCGAGTGCTCGGCTGCCAGGCGGCGAAAGCGCACCATGTCCCTCGTCTCGGCCTTGTCGCCCAGGATCACACAGCGGTACTGCGACAGTGAGAGGGCTGGCGACACTTCAAAGCCGAGACCCTCCGTCTGCGACTTGAATTCGTCTCGCTTCAGGAACACCCAGCCCGAGCCGTCTTCCCTGGTAAAGAATCGCTCGTCGAAGCCGGCTTTGATGATGTGGAACTGGGGAGCATCCTCGTCGGGGGCGCAGTGCACGACCGTGCACCGCAGATCGACCTCGGAGTCGCGCTCATATTCGAACACCACGCAGCTGCTCGGCTCCGGCAGCATGTGGCGCATCATGCTTTCGTGGCCACTACCTCGCAGGATGCGACTGGGCTGCGCGCCGTAGAAAAGCGGCAGCAGGCGAAGGAAGCTGGTCTTCCCGACGCCGTTGGCGCCCAGCGCCATCACCGCCCCGCGCGTGTCCAAGTCCACGATGCGGCACGACGTGCCTTGGTCCCGAGGCGTCCTCAGGTTGATGCCGATGATTCGGCGCAGTCGGTGCGGCATGCACCCCTCCTCTGATCTTCTTGGTGTCGCTCTCGCAACCCCGATTGTCCGTCACGTTCCCCTCGAAATCTCGGGCGCGGTCAACGCCTGAAGCCGGTCGTGACCTGGATATCGCAGTTGCCCCGTCGCTGGGGCGACACGCGATCGTGACACTGTGCGGCCTTCCCTCGAACTCGAAGTGGTCCAGCCGCAGATGCACGTCGCCCTGGTGCACATAGCTGTGGTTCTTCTTCGGAACACAGGCCGTAAGCCGGGCGTGAGCGCGTGCACGGCCTCGCGCCGCTGCACTCCCTACTCCGGGGGCGTCAACCACGCGCAGTGCGTCCAGCACGAAACTGGTCCCTCCGGTGCGGCTCGCTCACTTCGCCGTCGGAGGGAAGATCAGCGTGGCCGACTCCGGCCCGCGGCGCAGGTAGCCCTGGTCACGGCGCGCCAGGGTCAGCGCGATCCAGACGGACCCTCCCACGAAGCCGATGGCCACGATGCCGAACAGCATCTCCTTGTCGCGCGGCATGCCCGCCAGGAAGGCGGTGACCACGAGTGCGAACAGGGCGGCGGCCACCAGCAGCAGCGCTGCGGCAGCACGGACATTGATGGATCTGGATTCCACGGACCTCTCCTTGATGTTGGTCAGGCTGTCAGATCCAGGATACGGATGACCAGCGCAGCGTCAAACGGGCACGCGGGCACGCGGGAAGGCGCGTCACTTCACCGTCGGAAGGGGCTGCAGCGGCCCGCTCAGTACCCCCATGCGCGTGAGTTCGTTGGCCAGAAGTAGCTGGTACCGCACGTTGCGAGCTGGGGTGCGGCTGTGATAGGCCGCGTATCCAGCCCAGGTATTGCCATAGCGCAGTAGATTCTTGCGCACCAGCCAGGCGGCCACGTAGGTGTTGGTACACCCATCCATCAGCCGCGCGGGCGCCACGCCCCAGCGGCCGAGTTCGGCGAAGTGAATGGAGTTGATAGCCGCGCGACCCACGTCCTGCGTGCCGTTGGAGTTGACGGTCACCTGGCGCTCGCGCATCCCTTCGACTCGAAGGATGGCTGCCAGCATCGTCGGGTTCACCTCATGGAAGGCGGCCGCGCCTGCGATGCACGCCTCCGCGGAGCTCGACCCGTGAGCAGCGGAGCCGTGTGCCACTGAGGCCATCACGCCCAGCAAAGCAACGGCCGCGACCCGCTCGCACCAGACTCCCACGATGCTCACGCCGGCTCGGGTGCGGCCGCTGCCGGCGCCGCGGGCCTGGCCGCCCCGCGCACCTGCTCCACGAAAGGGCGCCACTGCTGCGGCAGGGAGCAGTTCGGCGGCGCGCTCGCAAACAGCGGCCCCATGACGTTGTCGCTGTAGCCAGCGAGCCCCGTTCCGACAGCGGTCACGAAGAAGTCCTTCTTCGGGTTGGCCCGCGCGTATTCGAGGAATTCGCGCACCCCGCTGCGCACCTGCTCAATCGACAGCACGTTGAGCGAGCCGTCCTTCGTGGGGATAGCGTAGGCCTGGCCCGTGGGCCCGGCACCCACGCCGTACTGGGCGCGGAAGTTCACGTGCGCAATCTTGGCGGCGCCTTTGCCGTGGCGGCCGCGGAGATTCGAGCCAAATACGAACACCCACTCTCCGGAGGGGATCACGTTATCAGGATGGAACTTGTACGTCGTTTCGATCATGGGCGGAGGGCGCGCGGCTGCGCGCGAGGTTGGGACGGTGTTCTGCGCTGAGCAGGAAATGAGGAGGACGGAACGGCCACGATCAGCAGCCTCGCTGCCTCTCGCGGGCAATCGTGTCACGTTGCACGTGCTCGAGCCCGGCGGCCAGCGCCACGCGGCCGCGCGGGCCGCGCTGGATGTAGCCTTGCTGCATCAGGTAGGGCTCCACCACGTCCTCGATGGTGTCGGCCTCCTCGCCGATGCTCATGGCGATGTTGTCCAGGCCCACCGGCCCGCCGTCGAACCGGACTACCAGCGCCTCGAGGTAGCGCCGGTCGCTGTCGTCCAGGCCCTGTTCGTCGACCGCCAGCATCGAGAGCGCGCGGTCCGCAACGACAGACGTGATCCGGCCGTCGGCAGTCATGTCGGCCACGTCCCGAACGCGGCGCAGCAGCCGGTTCGCGATGCGCGGCGTACCGCGCGAGCGCCGCGCGATCTGGCCGGCGCCGGCGGCGTCGATCTCCACGCCCAGAAGCTCTGCGCTGCGCCGCACGATGGCCGTGAGATCCAGGGCGTTGTAGAACTCCAGCCGCCCCAGCACGCCGAAGCGGTCCCGCAGCGGCTTGGTGAGCATGCCCATGCGGGTGGTCGCGCCCACCAGCGTGAAGGGGGCCAGGTCCAGCTTGATGCTTCGGGCCGCCGGTCCCTCGCCGATCATGATGTCGATCTGGAAGTCTTCGAGCGCCGGATAGAGGATTTCCTCGATCACCGGTGACATGCGATGGATTTCGTCGATAAAGAGCACGTCGCGAGGTTGCAGGTTGGTGAGCAGCGCCGCCAGGTCCTTGGGCTTTTCCAGTACGGGCCCCGACGTCTGGCGTAGCCCGACTCCCAGCTCCGCGGCGATCACATGCGCCATGGTGGTCTTGCCCAGCCCGGGCGGCCCGGACAGCAGCACATGGTCGAGAGCTTCACCGCGGCCGCGCGCCGCGCGGATGAACACTTCCAACTGTTCGCGGAGCGCGGGTTGCCCCACATAGTCGGCCATGCAGCGCGGGCGCAGAGCCCGGTCGATGCTGGGTGCCGGAGCGGCGGCGGCTTGTTCACCAACGCGGCCGGGATCAGGTTGTTGCGCGCCCAGGACCTGAGCGACCTGGCCTGCGAAATCTTCCGTGGTGATCATTCTTTTAAGGTTTGTACCATTATCCATCCGCGGCGTCCATTGTTCAGACGGCCAGCGGCCGTGCTTAGTAGTGGACGGTGGACCGATGCCAGTGCCTGCCGCGCTCACGCGCGCTTGCCTCCCTGGCGTTTGCGATCGCGGCCGCCCCGAGGTCGTCGAGGTTCGCTCGTTCCTGTCCGGCACTCAACGGGCTCACCCACCAGCCGCCCGGATTGGCATGGTGTTCGTCCAGGTGCTTCTCGGCTGCCGCCTGGTCGGGGAAGGGGCCGTGGGCCGTTGCATATTCGCGCCAGTCCCAGCTGCCGGCGAATCCCCGTCCTGCAGCAGATAGAACCACTCTTGCGGCGCCACCTGCAGGATCTGGCAGTTCAGACCCGTGCTCATTCGCTTCTCCTGTTTGTCTCCTGCCATCGTAGGCAGAACTCAACAGCAAATCCAACGTCCCCGGCCTGCAGCCCAGACCTGCGCTTGCGGCCTCACGGAAAGCTGCTAGGCGCTCCGTTTCCGCTGTGGTAGCCTCTGCATCGGTATACGCCTGCGGAGTGCGTTTTGTGATTTCGCTGCGGTGCCTTGTCGGAGCAGCAGCGCGGTGCGCCGCAGCTCCATCCACTCACGTTGAAGGAGCTCTCATGCGTCTGTCCTTGTTCGCCGCCGCCATCCTGGCGACCGCCGCCGCCGCGCCCGCTTTCGCTCAATCGTCGAAGCCCTGGCCGCTGAACAACCCCACCCATCGCGCCTACTTCTGCGCCAATCACGGGGACGAGAGCGACCAGACCATGCCGCCCGGCTACGGTGCGGCGATCAACAAGGTGCTCGGCGAGGCCCAGCGCGCCGGGGCGACCGCCTGGGACGCGCTGAGGTCCATCAAGTCGGTTGCCGGCTGCGAGGACGCGCTCGCCCAACGCACGGCCGCGCGGCCCGACAAAGTCGCGACCAAGTCGCTGGTGCCGGAGAAGAAGTGATGGTCACCCGTCGACAAGCTCTGGTGGCCGTGGGCGCGTCCGCGGGCATCGTGGCGTCCTACCGGCCAGCGCGCGCCGCGGCCTCCCGGCCCACGGTGGCGCTCACGCTGCCTTTGACCGGTGTCCAGGCGACCGTCGCCAAGGAACTGCAGCTGGGATACGCTGCGGCGTTGTCCGATTCGGCCGACCTGCTGGTGCTGGACGACGAATCGAAGGCGGAGAAGACCGCGGCGAACATGACGGCTTTCGGCGCCGATTCCCGCGTCATCGCCTCCACCGGCATCGTAGGGACGCCGCACGCCAAGGCAGCCCTTCCCATCGCGATCGCTGCGCAGCTGCCCCTGGTGGGCATCCGCTCCGGCGCCGGCGAACTGCGCGACGCCAATCCCTGGGTTTTCCATCTCCGCGCGAGCTACGAGCAGGAAATCGAGAAGGTGCTGGAGACGGCCGCCGTCTTCGGCAACCTGGGCGTGATGTACTCCGAGGACGACTTTGGTCGCGGCGCGCTCGCCCACGCCGAGAAGGTTGCAGCGGCCAAGGGCGTGAAGATCGCCGCCAAGTTCGGCGTCGAGCGCAACGGCTCCAACGTCAAGGCCCAGGCGGATGCTCTCGCAAGGGCCGCACTGGGTGGCTCCGTGGGGGCGACGCTGCTGTGCCTGATCCAGACGCCCGCGCTGGCCGCAACGAAGGAGTTGCGCGGCACCCACCGGCTGGTCATCCCCATCTTCGGCATGTCCTTCATCGCCACCTCCACCCTTGCCACTTCCCGCGATCCGGCCTTCGAAGGCCTTGCCCTGGTGTCGCCGTTTCTGCTGGCGCGGATCTCGGTTGCGGAAATGGCCCGGTCCTTCCGCGACCGAATGGTGGCCGCCAAGACGGAGCACCTGATCGCCAGCCCGACGGCGTTCGAGGGCTACTTCTACGGCAGCGTGCTGGCCGACGCCATCGAGCGTGGCGGCCCGAGCCGCAAGGCCGTGCAGTCCTACCTGCTGCAGCAGCGCGCAATCGAGGTGAAGCAGATCCCGATCCGCTTCGACGAGCGCCGCGTGGGCTACCACTACCTGGCCCTGCTGCGCAAGACGGGCAGCATGCTACGCGCCTGACTGCTGGGACGCGCGCCACCCGAGCGCAATTGGTCCCCAACGGCCGCGGCGCCGCGCGTCAAGCGGGCGCCGGTGGCCACAGTCCATGCCCCAAGAACAACGTAGTCCCCAGGGAGCCCCATGAACGACATCATCAACGGCCTGTATCTCGTCTCCGGAGCGGTTCTTCCGCTCTTCTACCTGCCGCAGATCCTGCGCTTTCGCCGCGACCAGACGCTCTTGGCCAGCTACAGCCTGTCCAAGGCGGCCTGCCAGCTCCTGCTGCGGATGCCGGCGCTGCTGTTCGCGCTGTTCATCGTCCACAACATGTTCATGAACGTGGTGCTGTCGCTGGACCTGGCAGGCCGCTGCCTGGAGCTGGTCGCCGCGGTGACCAGCCTGCGAGTGCAGGGGCTGCCATGGAACCGCGTCGTCCTGCGCCTGATTCCCAAATTCGCCGCACGCAAGCACCAGGAGGCCGGGGCGGCCGCTGACCACTCGGTGATTGCGCCGCTCGCGTAAGGCCGGCTACATCTGGCAGCCGCAAGCCGGCGCCGCTGCTCCGGCTGAGCCTTGACGTGCGTCTGCGCGGCGTGCTACCCTGCGCTTTCATTCGTAGCCGTTTGCTTATCGATTATCGATTACCGGCTAGCGCGGAGCCTGAACATGCCAAAATGGACCACCCTGCACGACTTCATCACGCTGTTCCTCGCACGACAGGAACTCACCGACTGCAGCATCGTGTTCGAACCGTACTACCGAAAGGGTCGTGCGAAGCGCTCGACCGCGGAACTGACGGAGTTCACGGATCCATCGTCCGTCAAGCGGCTCCCGAGGACGCGGACGGTCGGCGACTTGCTGGACTTGTTGGTCTCACTCTCCCCTCAAGTGCAGGCCTGGACCACGGAAGCGGGGAAGATGTACATGCCCCGCCTGTACGACGATCAGGGCGCCGAGGTGCGGCGGCACATCGTCTTGAAGGATCTGGTCACGCGACCGGCCCTGCGCAACGAGCAGGGTGAGGCACGGGTGCGACGGATCTTGGACCAGGCGCTGCGACGATGCGATCGTGCGCTTCTGGACAAGCGCAAGGTCCACGAAATCGTGACCCAGTTGCTCGCCGAGCGGATGGCAGCCTGACAATGCCGAGGAGCTTCAAACGCAAGGGGCTTATCACTCGCCAGCACGTGGAGTATCGGGGGTCTCTGCACCTCTCCGGGCATGTGCGCATCGGCGGCAACCTCACCGTACATGGCGACCTGCGCTCTGACCAGGCCCTGTTCTGCCTCGGACGGGTAACGGTGCACGGGAGGATGACCGCGAACGACGTCTTCGCCGGATGCGGCCTCGAGGTCAAAGGCGACCTGGAGGCAAAGCGCGTCGTGGTCCACGGCAACTCCGCAGCGGTTCAGAATTTTGACGAGATCGCCGAGGAGATGATCTCGCTACTGCCCGCGAGACCGCGAGAGCTCGACTCGCCGGACTTTTGCACCGACCTCGAGGTGCTGGTGGATGACGGCACTCTCTTGGACCTCGAATCGGACACGCAGGAGTACGCACTCCAGGTGGGTGGCGACTGCTCCTGCCACGGGCTGAAATCCTCGGGACCTATCGATGTGCGGGGCACTTGGCGTGCCAGCGACGTAGACGCGCTTGGCTTGCCTGCCCACGCCAATGAGATCCGCGTCACGGGCTCCCTCACGTGCGGCAGCTTGCAATCGCCAAACGACATCCAGGTGTACGACAACCTCTACTGCGTGGAGGTGGAGTGCCGGCGCCTCGAGGTGTACGGTTTGGCGGAGGCCGAGCACACCATCCTCACTTCGGGACCAGACGGACTGTCGACGGGCGCCGTTCAGGACACTTATGGGCAGATCTTCGACACGGAGAGCGGGCGGGATCCTCTTGCGAAGACGCGCGCGGAGCAGGTAACCCCCTCGCTGGCGTGCGGTTCCATCAAGGCTGGGAGTGTGTCCTCCTTCGGATCAATCCGAGCGGACACCACCATCGAGTGCAAGAACTACCTGAAGGCCCACCGCAGCATCACCGCTGGGGTTTCGATCATCACCGGGCGGGAGCACGGCATCCTGGCAGGCATAGGGGTGCCGCGCGGTCAGTGGCTCACCGCCGGCTTCGTGTGCGCCCCGGAGCGGCCTCCGAGGATTCTCACCGGCACCTACCGGAAGCTCGGGCGCCGGCGCGCAAGCGGAGTGCTGCAGCCGATGACGCTACCTCGCTCTCCCCGCGGGTAATTCTTCGGCTCCTCCCCGTTTGACGCTGCGGTCGCTTGTCCGTAACTTAGAACGAACTGGAGGACACGGTGAGAACACACAGGGATTTCCAACGCGAGAAGGTCTATGCCTGGGAAGGCAAAGCCTCCCAGGCTCAGCACAAGGGACAGAACTTCCGCACGATCGAGGAGTGCCAGGCCTACCTGAATCCGATCTGGCTGACGGAACGCGGCAGGTACGGGCGCGCACGCGTGCCCGCGCCTGCCATCGAGCGGCCGCACTGGGGCCAGCGGCGCGCCTTCGCGCACGCCGACCACCGCATCACCCTGCCAACCTGGTGCCGAAACGAATGGATGATCCTGCACGAAGCAGCCCACCGGCTCGCCGTGCGTTGGAAGGACGTCGCCCATGGGCCCCGGTTCGTCGGCATCCTGATCGGCCTCGTGTGTCGCCACCTGGACTACGACGCATCGGAGCAGATGCGCATCGCCGACGAAATGGGCGTGCGCTACGACGTGCGCAGCATCGGCTCTGTGCCGGTCCACGGCCCGACCTGGCACGTCGAGCGCGTGCTGCGCGCCCACGGCGCGATGACGCCAATGGAGATCGCCTGCGAGTTATCGATCGTGCACGGACACGACCTGGGCCAACCCCAGATCCGCGGGGCCGCCCTGCAGCTGATTCGGGGTAGCCGCGCACGTTGGTGGCGCGGCAAGCTGGTGCTGGTGTCCCAGGATGGCGACGCTGGGCAGGAACTGCTGGCCGCCTAAGTGCCGCCGGCCTCACTTGGCGCAGGTGTAGGGTCGAGCGCTTCCAGCGGACAGCATGGCTGCCGCGAGGCCGGGCAGCGCGCCGCGATGGCGCACCCCTCGGAGAGGACGACACGCTCGCAGTTGTCCGAGCCGATGCCGGAAGCCAGCTCATAGAACGTCAACACGGGCACGACACGACGCACCACGGGGCACGAAAGCATGAAAGTCGAGTGGGGCACGAGATCTTCTCCTGAAAGCCTCGATGCTCCTATCACGACCTGCTGCAGCGGAACTCCTGCCGCCGATCGCTGCGCCGTGGCGAGTCCCTTCTTCTTACACCCGCACTCGCATCGGCAGGTGTCCGCCGTCCTCACGAGCCGGCACGTAGCCGGCGTCCGCGAGAGCGTCGTAGGCGGCCATGTCCGCCATGTCGCTCGAGTCGGCCAGGCACTCGTGCCCGAAGTGGGCTAGCTTCAGCGTGATCAGCTCCGCCTGCTCCAGTGCCCGCCACGCGGCATCCCGGTAGCCGTGCTCCGGCAGCAGTTCATCGGCATACCAGTCCGCCACGGCCTGGTGGACCACGGCCTCTGCGGTCGCGGGCTCGTCCCCGCCGAAGGTGAGTTGCTCCTGCTGCGGCACCGGCGCGTAGAGGTCCGGGACGATCGTCGACTGGTCAGCCTGCCAGCCCAACATCGCGTCGACCCGCATCTGTTGGGTGCGGCCGGTGCGCTGCACGGCGCGAACGCCGTAGTCGTAAGCCTGGCTGTCGATCGAGGCGAATCGGGGGTGAGCGCCCAGCCGCTGGACGGCCCCTCCTTTCACGCCGAACAGGTGGTAGCGCACGCGCGCCGGCAGGATGGCATCGAGCGCCTCGATCACCGTGGCGAGCCCGTTGGGGCCGAACAGATTGCGCCGGCACACCGAGCCGATCCCCACGAGATCTGGCCACTCGTCGTCGCGCAGCGCGAACATCTCCACGCACTTCACATAGTCCTCCGGGGTCCACCCCTGGATGACAGGCATCGGGTTCTTCACGCCCCACTTCTGCGCCAAGCGCACGCCGCGGTGGTAGCCTTGCACGGTGGCATGCAGGCGCATCTCCTTCGTCACGGAGGCGCTGGCCACCGGCGGCTCGACGCAGTAGTCCTGCGCGGCCCACCAAGTCCAATCGCGCGAACTGACGAGCTGCATGTACTCCTCCGCGGTCCAGCGATAGTCACCGTAGCGGGCCATCGCTACAAACCCGGCGGAGTCCAGGGCGGCGTCCAGGTGCGCGGGCATCTTCTTCAGCGCCGACAGCCGAAAGCCCGAGAACTCCTTCGTCTCCTTGTCCGTGATGGCGAATGCGTTGGCGGAGAACAGAACCGGGATACGGGCGGCGGCGGCCGCCTCAACCAGCGCCCCGTAGATCTGCGGGACACCGGCGCGCACCACCAAGCCGTTGGTGCCGCGTACAGCCGCCGCAAGGGTTTCCGGCTCGAAGCCGGCGGTGATGCGCTGGAAATCTTCGTCGAACGACACGTCGGAGCCTCTCTGTGCCGTTTGCGCGCATATACCTGCGCAGACACAGCTCTGACCGTATCAGGACATCTCGACTGTTTCAAATGCCCACCCCGCCCCGCGGGGCTCAGCCAGCCTCGGGTGGCTCCGCCCAGGGCTTGAGCAACTGGCGGAGATCCCGCTTGCCCTTCGCGTTGGCCCGCCGCCACGCGCGCCGCGCAAGCCGAATGAATGCCTCCTCCGCCCCATCGGGCAACTCGAACTCCGGGTGCTCCTCGTCAAGCCAGCCAGCGGGCCTGCGCTGATGCTGCTCGATCTGCCGTGCGAGCTTGTCCCCGATCGCCCGAGCGCTCTTGATCATCGACCAGGTGCTGGGGGAAACCTCGATGGCCTTTGCAAATGCCTGCTCCAGACCCTGGCCACTCGGATCTGCAGCGAGACGAGCGCGCGCGAATTCCTGATACAGGGCCAGGAGGTTCCTCCTGCGCAGGAGGGTGATGTTCTTCTGCACCGGTGGTGGTGGTGGCGGCGGCGTCACGACGTGTTCAGATTTAGCAACGATGCAATGCTGAGTATTGTGAAGGGTCTTGACTTCCTTGTGAAGCCTCTTCACAATCCGCACATCGCCTCAAGTGGGGCACGCATTCAACTGACTCTAGGACGCACTGTGAAATCCGCACGCATCGCAACAAGGACCATGGCCCGCATCGCGGGACACGGGTCGTTTGCGCGCGTCGGTTTCGTCGGCGTGCAGCTGCTCGCCTGTGGTTCCTTCGCCTCGCAGCGACCCGGGAATGCGCCGTGGACGACGAGCTATGAGGATCGGAACACCAGTCCGGGAGTGGGGATCGTGTAAGCACACCCCACAGCACCTCTCAACCAGAGGCCCGGACTCCGCAAGGATCCGGGCCTCTTTCTTTTTCCGCCTACGGGTTGGCACCCGAGAAGGCACCTACCGCGCAGCCTGATGGCCGCGCACCACAGGCCGCATCGTCGGAAGTGGATCGCTCTTTAACAACTTGCCGCGGTGGCGCTTCCAGATCTGGCTGGAAGAGCACCGCACATGCGGATGTAGCTCAGCTGGTAGAGCGCGACCTTGCCAAGGTCGAGGCCGTGGATTCGACCTCCACCATCCGCTCCACTTCGGGTGTGCCGTGCGGCACCACCTGGCGCGCGGCCGCGGGAACGGCACGGGCGGGATGTGCACCGGGGTAGCGCCCTGATGTGCAGCGAGAGCACCTGGCCGGCTTGCTGGCCACTCGCGACACGACACAGCCGAAGTGGATCTTGCCCTCGTAGCTCAGATTGGTAGAGCGGCTCTTTCGTAAAGAGCGGGTCGTCCGTTCGATTCGGACCGTGGGCTCCACAACCAGAACACGTCCAGTTCGTCTAGAGGCCAAGGATCGCGGACCTTCACTCCGTGGACGCGGGTTCGATTCCCGCACTGGACGCCAATATGACGCGGGGAGGCTGCTGGTCTCGCCGGCTCGGTTTCATACGCCGACGCTACAGGGGTTCGATTCCCCTCCCCGCTACCACTTAGCCGAGCCTGGCGGCTCCACACGCCAGGCGGAAACCGGCTGCAAAGATAGGGCAGCGCCGGAACTCGTAACCGGACTTGATTCAAGAGGGATGCCGGGGGAGCGGTCTAACCCAGGTGCTAAGCGTCGGTCGCCAGGAAGGCGGCCCGCCGGTCCGAATCCGGCACATCCCGCCACACGTTGCTTCGTGCGCCGCGCCGCGCCGCGCAGATCCTAGATCATGGGGGATTAGCTCAGCCTGGTAGAGCACCTGCCCTGCACGCAGGCCGTCGTCGGTTCGATTCCGACATCCTCCACAACCATCCACGTTTCCAGTGGTCCGTTAACTCAGTGGCCAGAGTGCTGCCCTGTCGAGGCAGAAGCCGCGGGTTCGACTCCCGCACGGACCGCCACTCCTCCCACCACCAATCGAACTCGCCGCGGTAGCTCAGACGGTAGAGCGCCGGACCGAAAATTCGGGCGTCGTTGGTTCAATTCCAACCCGCGGCACCAGCATCATCCCCCAGGGCAGTTGGCAGAGAGGCCTATCGCACCCGCTTTGAACCCGGGAGGCCGCATCAGCGGTCCGAGCGTTCGAATCGCTCACTGCCCGCCATACCTGGCGCCATGGACTCCGCGCCTACAGGTCGTCATCACATCCGCATAGCTCAATCGGCAGAGTGTCAGTCTCCAAAACTGAAGGTTCGAGGTTCGAGACCTCGTGCGGATGCCACTTCGTTGGAACAGTGCCCGAGAGGCTTAAGGGCGCGCATTGGAAGTGCGATGGTCGCGTGCTCCACACGCGGCGCGAGGGTTCGACTCCCTCCTGTTCCGCCAGCTCACGGAGGGTTGCCGGAGTGTTCGAACGGCGCCGCCTCGAAAGTGGACGACTGCGCGATGAGCGCGGTACCAGGGTTCGAATCCCTGACCCTCCTCCATCGTTGGTCATCTCCACCAAATTGATTCTTTGCCCCGCTAGCTCAGTTGGATTAGAGCACTGGCCTACGAAGCCAGGGGCCGCACGTTCGAGTCGTGCGCGGGGTGCCAGTTCACGGATGGTTGGCAGAGCGGCTTAATGCGGCGGACTGTAAATCCGTTGCCCTCCGGGGCGTCCCTCGTTCGAATCGAGGACCATCCACCAGCATCAATGCGGGCCTGGCCGATCGGTTAGGCAGCGGCCTTCCAAGCCGTCCAGGCGGGTCCAACTCCCGCGGTCCGCTCCATCTCCAGCGGCGCAGTAGCCAAGAGGCCGAAGGCACCGGGTTGCAACCCCGGCGTGCGTCAGCACCGCCCCCGTTCGAATCGGGGCTGCGTCTCCACGATTCCCGCACTCGTCCGCGCGCACGTGCATCGCGCGCCGCGATCGCCCGCTGCATCCCAGGTGACGCCGTGCGCCACCAGCTCACATCACCAACCGAACCGGAGGCGCACATGCAAAGGAACACCAGCCCGCTGTGCGCCCCCGCGCCCCGGAAGGCCGTGATGCTCGGCATCATGTGGCGCATCGTCATCGCGGCTACCAGCGGCCTCCGCCCAAGGACCCGCAGCACGCGGCAGCAAGCCGAGAAGGATCTCGCCCAGCGCGTGCGCGAAGTCGGCGAGTGGTGATCGCCAGGCCGGCGCATGTCGCCGGCGGCACCAGTTCCGTTCCCCTTGGCCGCGTAGCTCAGTTGGTAGAGCACCGTCTCGATAAGGCGGATGTCGCTGGATCGTTCCCAGCCGCGGCTACCACTCAACCATCCAGATTTCGGCGTGTGGGAAAGCTTGGTAATCCGCATCGTTCGGGACGATGAGATCGCGAGTCCAAATCTCGCCACGCCGACCAGATTCTCGTATGCTTATGCCCCATGGAGTCCACGGCAGCAACGGCACCGACCAGCAAGGTCGTCACGGCAGAAGAGGCCTTCACGAACTTCCGCGCCAACGGGATCACGATCTCCGAGTGGGCCCGCGATAACGCGTTCAATCCGCGGCTGGTGTACCAGGTCCTCAAGGGCGGCCGTAAGTGCCTGCGCGGCGAGAGCCACCGCATCGCCGTGGCTCTCGGGATGAAGCGCGATTTCAACTGACCGAAGACATCCCCGCGCACGAACCTTCCGAGCTTCCAACTCTTCTTCTCGGCGTAGCGCAGCTGGTAGCGCGCGCGCATTGGGAGCGCGAGGCCGCCCGTTCGACTCGGGCCGCCGAGACCAGTTGTGAGCGCCGCTACTCCGACAGGAGCCCCAGCGCATCCATTCCCACGGCCTCCACTTCGCGAAACCAGTCGTTGTGCCTTCGCAGGTACACGGCCCGTTTTGACGTGGGGCGGATCTGGAGGCCCCGCGAGATTCCGAGCATCGCACGCTGCTCGTCCGAAACGAGACGAGAGACGTGCAGATCGCCCTGCTCGTCGAACGTGATCAGCGCTCGGTCGAACAGGGCATCGAGATTGGCGGACAGCAGCAGCCCGTTGCTTGGGTCGAGGCGCTCTTCATCGGTCGAGCGGCGCCAAGGCACAACATGCGAGGCGCGAAGCACGGGAAGCACCGTGAGGGCCGTGGCGGCGCAGCAGCGACCAAATTCGGCGATCAGGTCGCGGCGGAACTTTCCTTGGCCCACGCGAGCCTGGATCAGTGATTCACGGGTTGTCGGGTCCAGGGTTCCGTCGCCGCGTACGCGCTCGACGTCCTCCAGGACCTCGCTGGCACGGGCTTCCGCCTGGCGCTCCTGTGTCGCACTGACTGCCAAGCCACGCAGCCGCTGGAGGATCCACTCCCTGCCCTGCATCACCTCTTGGCAGGACTGCCGCGGCTGGACGCCGGCGAACTTGGGCAGTTCGCTGTACGGCAGCGGCGAACCACGCAAGTCGATCAACCAGCGGACCGGTCTGTGGAACTCGACCCGCTCCTTCGGGTTGACCATCGCAGCGGGGTCGCGGACCTCCACGACCGCGCCCGGCGTCGCTTCGCCGACTGCAAGCACGCCTTCGAGGTTGACGTACATCAGAACGCCGTCGCCAGAAGAGATTTTCGTCAGGAGGTCCCGGTTGCGCTCGGTGTCTGTCGTGACGGCAATGCCGAGGCGGATCCAGTCGTCAGGCGGCTGCCTGGCCTTATCGGTGTTGACGAAATAATGCTTCATCGCGGGGTTGCTGCTGATACGTCGGCTGCGATGGTAGCAACCCGGAATCCGGGATGTAGTGCAGCCAGGTAGCGCGTCGGTCTGGGGGACCGAAGGCCGCGGGGTCGTAGCCCGCCATCCCGACCAATCACCCCCCTTTTATGGTGCGTTTGGCGCAGTTGGTAGCGCTCTGGGTTGTGATCCCAGCGGTCGCCGGTTCGAGCCCGGCAACGCACCCCAACACGCGCTTAGCTCAGTCGGCAGAGCAGTCGCCTCTTAAGCGACAGTCCCAAGGTTCGATGCCTTGAGCGCGTACCAGTCAGTCGGGGTGTAGCCAAGAGGCCCAAGGCACGCGGCTTTGACCCGCGCATCTCGCTGGTTCGAATCCAGCCACCCCTACCCCCAGAACAGCCCGTTAGCTCAGTCGGTAGAGCGACGCCCCTACAAGGCGAGTGTCCGCGGTTCGATCCCGTGACGGGCCACCACATCTCGCTAGCCTCCGAGGAGAAATCAGTGCGCTCGATCGCGCATCTGGCGATGCAGATCGGCAAGCGCCTGCTCGCGCTCTTCCTCCGTGTCGCCGCCGAGCACAACGTCCTCGAATGTGCCGTCTGCGTTGTAGACGCGCAGCGCCGCAACCCGAATCTCACCGCGCTCGAAACGCGCCTTCAGGTCTTCGAGCGCCGCGATCATCTCGCCCTGCAACCCCACCGTCCTGAATTCCAGATCTTTCGGGGAATCACCCATTCAACACCTCATCGTTTCTCGCGCCCGCCTGGCGGAGTTGGTAGACGCGCAGCGTTGAGTGCGCTGTGCCGCAAGGCGTCCCGGTTCGAACCCGGGGGCGGGCACCACTTGGCAGCAGCTGCGACACCTCTCTCGCTCGATCAATCACACGCGCCCGTAACTCAGATGGATAGAGTGCTCGCCTCCGACGCGGGATGCCCCAGGTTCAACTCCTGGCGGGCGCGCCATCATTCCTTGCGGCCGTAGCTCAGTGAAGAGCGCGCCCCTCCTAAGGGCGAGGTCGATGCTTCGCCGCATCCGGCCGCACCTTTCGATTTTGCATCAACGAAGAAGGGAGATCTCCGATGCATTCCACCGTCCTGCAACTGGACATCCAGGGCACCCCGCAGGCGTGGATCAGCCTCGAGGAGGCCGCCCTGCACTACGCCACGTGCAGCGTTGCCTGGGAAGACGGCGCCGGCCCGCTGGCCACCCTGCGCGGTGGTTGGAACGTGGCCGCCGGCCGGCAGTCCCTGATCGAGGTCGCGCCGATCATCGGGGTACGCGGCCAGGCCAAGCTGAACCTCTTCGAGGTCGTCGCCGGCGTCACGAAGTCCAAGCTGCTGCGCCGCGACCGCTTCACGTGCGCCTACTGTGGCCTGGAACATCCGGAGCGCCTGCTGCAAGTCGAGCACATCGTGCCCGACTCTCGTGGCGGCACCTACACGTGGATGAACCTGGTCACTGCCTGCGCCGACTGCAACCTGCGCAAGGGCGCGCGCACGCCCGAGGAGGCCAACATGCCGCTCGTGTACCTGCCGTACGTGCCCACCCGCTTCGAGGCCTTCCTACTGGAGGGCCGGCGCATCCGGGAGGACGTGCACAGCTGGCTAGCTGCTCGGCTGCCGAAGCATTCCAGGCTGCATTGAACGGGGCGCTCCGAGAGGGGTGCCCCGTTTCCGTTTGAGCTGCTGTCCATTGAACTCGTTTTCATGCATGCGCAATCCGGTCTCCTCGCAGCTATGCGTCAACAGAGCGCGTCAAGACAGTTTTCTAGGGGGGATGGGCTTCTTGGAGGGATTGCCCCATAATCCGTTTTGCACCGCGTGGTGCACGAACCCCGGCAGCCCGAAAGGCCGCTGGATACCGAGGCCGAAAGCCTCGCATCTCGAAAGGATGCCCCATGGCGTATTCGCCATTCTTCCAAGTTCTCCATGACGAACGTGCCCCCGTCGGCAACCTCGGGCGCGGCACGCATTACTCCGTCGTTCGCACCGCCCTGCCAGTCCTCGAAAGCGCCGATCCTGAGTCGGTGGAGGAGCAGATCTTCGAGGACGCACGCCGTCGCCAGCTCCAGTTCTTCGACCTCGCCATCATCTGGGACGAGGATCATGACGAGCGAATCTGGGGCGTGATCGAGCGCCTGTATGTCGGCGGGCTTCTCGCACCGGTGCGCTTCATCGGCGAGCGCAAAGGGAGCGTCACCCTGATCTGCGACGACCGCTCGAACTATGGCACCGGCGGCTTCGATCGGTACAGCGTGCTGGCCGCTCAGGCCGCCCGAGATGATCGAGGAGACGAGTGGGACGTCCACGTCCACCTCGGCGTGTGCGGGGACTGCAGCCACATCATCAATGCCGACGACGATCGCGTGATCGCCTACCTGCGCGGCATTCAAGCCACTTGGAACCTCGGGCCGAGCCCCTGGCGATTCCAATGGGGGGCGCTGGAGCTCGTGTAGGGTCAGCAGGGGTTGGGGCCGGTCAGGCTCCCGGCGCCTGCCCAGTTGTCCCGGAAATGCGCGACGCATGGTGCAGGGTTTGGGGATTCTTCGGCCTTCACCGAAACGTCCCTGCCCTGCCCCCTGATCAGCGCTTCAGCGCACGGCGCTGGCCGCCACCGGCGCGATCGGCAGAAGAACCTGCTTGGCCGGGTCCGCAGCGCCGTGCGCGTAGAGATCGGCTGCGGGCAGCTGGATGCAAGCCGCGGCATCCGCCGGCGAACCTTCCAGCCACGCCTGCCAGGCGCTGCGCTCCAGCGGCACCACGGTTCGCTTGTCCTGCTGTTCGTCAGGCAACGGCACCCCCGCCGCATCCACATCGGGGCGGTGCATCAGCCGCAGCACCGGGTGGGCGTTGCAGTTGATCGTCAACATCGTGAAGCTAGGAAGCAGCTCGCCGGTCTCCGGGTCCGTCCACTCGTTCCAGAGGCCTGCCAGCATGAGCGGTTGGCCGTCGGCGCGGCGGAAGCGCCACCAGATGTTCTTCCTGGTACCCCAGTACGGCTCGTCGAAGTCCTCCACGGGCACCAGACAGCGCTGGCCGCGGCGCCAAGAGGGCTTGAAGCTCCAGGCCTCCGGTTCATCCTTGCCCCAGCGCGCATTGTTCGTGCTCATGGGCCGGCGGGTTCGCTTGTTCATCGGCTTCAGAGTGGCACTGCCGTCAGGCGTCAGGCCCCACTGGCCCACCATCAGCCCGCCGCCCTTGCGGATGAATGGCCCAGCCTGCAGCGGCCCGATGCCGCTGGTGCGGTACCGCTCCTCAAGCGGCGGGCCGGATTCAATGTAGGTGAAGCCGAAAACGTCGCGGACACGAGCGACGCTGGCGGGCCGATAGCGATTGCACATCCCGCAATTGTCAGACGGAAACCTCGGATGCGCCCCCGCGGGGACTATGCAGCCTTTCGAGCGCTGGGTTTCTTCGCAGCGCGCGGGGCCGCCTGCTTGCGCGGTGCCTTTCGTGCCTTGGGCTTGTCCGCGCCCACGGGATCCGCCTTCCGCATCTGCTGCAGCCGTGCCTGAACTTCCCGAGTGCCCAGGCCTCGCACGGCAGCGATCGCCTCGAGCTGCGCGCGGCGCGGCCGGGCTTCGCCGGCCTCCCACTTGTAGATGGACTGGCCCGACACGCCGATCAACTGCCCCATGTCGGCTGCGGACAACTGCAGGCGCTGCCGGTGCTTTGCGAATCGCTCGGCACTCCATCGGCGCGGCGGGTGATCCCCCGCCTCGTCGGCCGCCGGCTTGGCCGCCGGTGCCGCGGCCCCGTGTTGGACCCGCCGCAGAGCATGAAGGACCGCATCCAGTGTCTTGCGCATGGATGCGATCTGGCTGCGCTGTTGCGCCGATGATTTCTTGAGCGCGTCGATTTCGCTGCGGACTTCCTTGCGGGCGAGCCGCGAAATTTCCGCTTTGAGTGCAGACTGAATGTTCGGCATGACGGCGGATTATGAAGCAAGAACAACTTTGGAATTACTCAATGCCTGCTGAATTACCGTCCCGTCAGCAAGTCGTGACTCACCGTCCTGGCGCGGAATAACCAGATGTCACAATTGGCAAAGAGGAGAGAGTCTATGAAGGGAATTGCTTTGGCGCTGCTCGCCGCTGGTGCTGCCTTTTGCGCACCGGCTAACGCCATCAACAAGTGCACAGGTCCGGAGGGAAAGGTCACGTTCCAAGACGCGCCTTGCGCTGCAGGTAAGGCTGAAACCATCGACGTGCATCCTTCCTCGGGCGTCGCGCCGAGAACGCCCTCGGCACCCGCGGCGGCCGGCAGCGCCCCCCGGTCGGAGGCGGCACGGCTCGAAGGCATCATCGCTGCCAGTCAACGCAGCAGGCGATCACAGGACCTGCGAGAGCGAGTCCTCCCGGACGCAGAGCGCACCCTCCAGCAACACCGCCACTCCTGCGAGGCCAAGCAGAAGGACCTCCAGTCGCAGCAATACGCCTACACGCAGAACCTGTACGGCAAGACACACGCCGCGCAGATCGCCAGCGAAATGGCCGCTGCCGCTGCCCTGTGCGACACCAAGGATCGGGAATTGAAGGAGGCGGTCGACACGCTTACGAAGGAATGCGCAACGCTGCGCTGCCGCGGCTAAAGATGCGCCGCCGCCCCTGGGCAGTCACACCTATTGCCGCCGCGGCCGTCCGCCAAAGCGCTGCCGCACGCGTGACAAGAAGCTCTTGGTCTTGATCTTGCGCCACCAGTCGCTGCGTTCACCCGAGCGGTAGGTGGACGCCACGTGCTTGGCCATGAAGCCCTCGATCGCCAAGGGCTCGGCCACCTGGGAGAGTAGTTCAGCCCGGGCAGGCAGCTCGCCTTGGTACAGCACGGATGTCTTGCTCGCGCCCGCCAGCGCCTCGCGCAGCAGGGCCTTGCGCTCCAGCAACGGCAGTTCCATGACGCTGCGGCCCTCCGCGACCATCAGGTCGAACACCATGAAGGTCACCTGGGCACCAGGCACCCAGCGACGGCGCATCGCGCGGGCCTGCATGCGCTCGAAGTCAGCACGGCCGGCTTCATCTAGGACGCACAGCTCCCCGTCGACGGCCCAGTAACCGCCTGGCAGGGCCGACAGGATCTCTACTACCTCGGGGAACCAGGCTGCGCATGGCGTGCCGCTCTTGGTAAACATCTCCACCGGCACGCCACCGCCAAAGCCGGCCCTGCACCTCCACCCGTCCCATTTCACCTCGTAGACCCAGTCGTCTGCCGTGAAGGGCTTGAACAGGCGTTGCGGCGCCTGCATGGGCAGGATCCCGGAGACCCGAAGCGGCGGAAGTGGCGCTGACATCGCACCAATGTAGCGGCGAGATGGCCCCACCAGGTGGACCGAAGTAGCTGGGCTACTCAGGAGGCCGCAAACCGCTTCACCTGCAGAACCCGCAAGCGATCCTCCAGTTCGCGCTTGCGTCGCTCCTCCCTTTCGGTGAGGAATAACTCGCCGTCGAAATCGGCCAGCCTGGCACGCACCGCTTGCTCGTTCATCTTTCCCGCCGGGAACGTCCCGCCGCGGACCCGATCTGCTTCACCCATGCTGCTGCTCTCGGCCCCCGGCGGGTGGTGCCGCCGTTGACGTAGACCCGCCTGCCGCAGGCGGCGGCCACTGCATCCATGCGATCAACTCCTCCCTGGCCACCAACGCCATGGCTGCGTCGTTCATGCCCTCATCGTCCGGCTCGCCGAAGTAGCTGCGAACGATCTCGCGGGCCTTCATGCGCGGCGTCATCCGGATGGTGGCGAGCACGTCCTGCGCACCGTCGGGTCGCACGCCCACCAGGGTCGCTGCGTCCGGATGCTCCGGCGGGAATGGCCTCAGGTCGATCGGCACGGGACGCCTCCCATCGTGATGAGCTTCAGCTCGCTCGGGTGAACGTTCAGCACCAGGCCCTTATAGCGGCTGTCCCTGTCGAACAGAACGTCGAAGTTCGCGCTGTCGTTATGTCCGACGATCACGCCGGTATCGCGCCCAACCAGGACGCGGTCGCCGCAGCGCACATTCGGCAGGCCTCGGTAGCGCGCGGTGCGCAGGAACGCCTCGCTCGAGCGCGGGGGCCCGACCTTCCGCGCCCGCAGGTCGGTGAAGGGGTAGTCGCCATCCAGCGAGTGAAAGAATTCCCCGAGCGCCTTGCCGCGGCTGGTGCTGTTGATGATCGTGCCGCCATCGAACCCCACCACGCGGCACTCGAAGGCGAACAGTTCGTCTGGCACCGGCGCCGGCGGCGCTGCTGGTCTCAGCTCGTTCATGCTCTGGTCCTTGCTCAAGTCGGGCCTGCAGATTCGCCGAACGCGCCGGGCGGCAGCTCCCAGTTGTCCATGAATACCGGATGGTCGAAAGTCGTACTGTTGGCGATCGCCACCCACTTGGGATCCACGTCGTACGGGCGGCCGGCGTCGGCCTGCTGCACCACGCTCAGCTTGCGATGGATAGTTACCCCGAACTCTTGTTCGTAGGCGGAAATCTGCTCGAACTTCCCACGGGCAATCATCCGTACCGTGGCCCATTGGTTCTTGCTAGAAAACACGCAGCCGAGGCAGCTCGCCCGGCCGAAGCCTAGCCAATAGGCCACATGCGGCACCAGGCGCCACCGCTTGATGATGGCCCACACACGCTTCTCGCTCCATCCGTGCACCGCGCGCCAGACGTCCACATGGCGGCGAAGCTTCGCGCTGCTGCGACGGTCAGCCCGATGGGGCTCCAACACCTTGTACTTCGCACGCGCCGGGCTCTCTTCCGCGCGCTCGCCCGTGAGCACCAGGGTGCGTGCTCCGACGAATCGCGGGT
Organism: Ramlibacter sp. AN1133; assembly: GCF_037890035.1. Lineage (NCBI taxonomy): Bacteria > Pseudomonadati > Pseudomonadota > Betaproteobacteria > Burkholderiales > Comamonadaceae > Ramlibacter > Ramlibacter sp. AN1133. Next base: position 206,766 of record NZ_JBBKTQ010000009.1, on the reverse strand, counting down.
CATTGCACACCCAGCGATCAAACAGGTCGATCTTGGCGCTCGCGCTGCACCACCTACAGCTCAGCGACGCCGACTGCTGCGGAAACTTGCGGCGCGTGCCGGCCGGCCCGTTGCCCCCGATCCTCACAACGGACCCGTTCGGCCCGGGAATGCACGACGGCGCCGTCGGTGTGCCATTCCGTAGCATCTCCCTCTCGATGCCGCCTTCCCGCCAGCTCACGGAAAGCTCGACACCCAGCGCGCGGCACACCTTCACGCAGTAGTCCTCGGTCACGGGATAGTCGAGGAGCGTGGAACCTTCCCGGCCGTCTACCAGGTGGTGGTGGCAGTGGATCCGATTCGGATCGACACCCAGCTCCAGCAGGTGCAGCAGCATGGCCAAGCTGTCCTTCCCACCGGAAAATAGGAGCACGATGAGGTCGTAGGAGTCCAATTGCGGACTGAATTCGGCGCTCGCCTTTTCGCAGTGCTCCTGCTCCCCCTGCAGCACCTGCAGCTCGAAATCCTCACGCGCCATGACCGCACCTCCTGACAAACAAGATACGGACCGGGGTCACAGCGTCAAACAGGGCTGTGCAGGGCGGCCCGTCGGCCGCCGGCAAGCCCCTGCTCTCCATCATGCCGCCATGCGCCCGTAGATCAGCCGTTCGTGGGCGAAGTTGGAGCGCACCAAGGCGGCGGACATGACCGGCGCCACGCTGTTGCCGCACATGCGCACCTGCGCGGTGGCGGTCAGGGGGATGCGGGGCACGGACAGCGGGTCCGCGGCCTGCACGCCGTCCTTGAACAGGATGGCGGGGTCCGGGATCTCTTCGATCACATAGTGCTCGGGGAATGACTGAGCCCGGAACAGCTCGCGCGGCTTGAGCATGCGCAGGGTGATGTCCAGCAGCACATACTCGCCGGCGATGATCAGATCCACGGGCACAGGAAACTGCTCGGGCAGATACTGGTGCAGCAGGTCGGCGCATTGCTTGGCGCGCGCGAGCTGCTCCGGCGCGAAGGCGGCGGCCGGCACGGTCACCATGGTGACGTCGGCCTCAAGTCGCTTGCCGCGCCGCTTGGTCTGCACAGTGGCGGTGGGAGCGACCCCGGGCACGCGCACGCAGTAGGCGGAGATCAGACGCTGGTTGGCGCCCTTGGAAAGCACAGTGGACAGCGGCACATCCACCGAACGACCGTCGCCCTCGTAGAAGCCGCCGTTCGCCTGTTCCAGGCACGCTGCCACCACCCCCATCGGTACGCTGCCGCCCGGGCGCTTCACGAAGCTGTTTGCGGTCACCGTGTGCATCGGCTCGCGCAGGCTGTGCCCGACGCTTCCCGCCCGGAATTTCGTCATGTACGCCGCCGACAGCCCTCTCGCCGCTTCCCTCGCCGTCACCGTGTTGAGCGGCTCCTCGAGGCAGCGCACCCCGTTGCTCCAGGGCCTCGCGCCAGTGGCACAGCTCTCACCGTGGCCCATGTCAGCCAGGTGAGCCGCCACCACCGCTTGCTTCACGCCGCCGGCCACGACCGTCCCCACCGGCTTGTCGATCTCCTGGGTGCGGGCCTCCTGCCCCTTGCGTTCACCATACCCGATGGTCGCCAGGTTTGCGCTGAGCAGCGCGTGGTGCGTCCCGCCGGCGGAGACCGTCGACAGTGGCGCGGCCAGGTCGTGGGTGCTAGTGTGCGACCGGCTGGTACCGCGCAGGGGCGCAAGCGCCGCCGCGGTGACGGCGTGGTGGCCGCCCGTGGTGATGGTGGGCAGTGGACTGTTCATTCCTGCGCCGGAATGGCCCGTGGTGTTCGTGGTGATCACGGGCGCCAGGCGCGGCGTGACCACCGAGAAATGGCCGCCCTTCACCTCGCTGCAGATCGTGCGCATCGGCTCGTCGGCCGGCATGTTGCGTTGGGTGCTGCCGTTTGCGTGTTCGCTCAGGAACGGGGTTAGAACGGCCTGCGAGTCGTTTGCGGCCTCGACGATGTAGGGCGAGGCGCTGGTGAGCACGTGCCGCCACAGGCCCTTGGCCACACGGCGCATGGTGTTCACCGCCAAGGGCTTCGGACGGTCGAACACGCTGCGCGCGGCGATACCGAAGTCGATGCATTCGGCGGCCGTGCGGTAAGGAAGCAGCTTGCCCGCCAGCACCGCGCGACTGGTCGGCTCTGCATGCGTGGCTTCCGGCCACACGATCGGCAACCCGTCGCGGCGTGCGACCAGGAACAGGCGCTTGCGGATCGTGGGTGCCCCTTGATCGCAAGCCCGCAGCTCCCTCCAGTCGACGTTGTAGCCGTGCGCGCGCAATTGCCGCACAAACGACTGGAACGTCACGCCCTTCCTCCGCGGGTCCGGATAGGACTTTCCGTCCGGACCCACGATCACAGGACCCCACGAGGTGAACGGTTCGACATTCTCGAGGGCAAGCACCCGCGGCTTCGTCAGGGCCACCCAACGCAGTCCAATCCAGGCAAGTCCTCGGATGTTCCTGTCCACTGGCGTTCCACCCTTGGCGCGCGAAAAGTGCTTGCAGTCCGGGCTGAGCCATACCAATGCCACAGGGCGATTGCGGGTGACTTCGAGCGGCTTGACGTCCCACACCGACTCGCACAGATGCAGCGTGTGCGGGTGGTTCAGTGCGTGCATCGCAAGAGCCTCGGGATCGTGGTTGATCGCGATGTCCACCGGTCGCCCAAACCCCTGTTCCAGGCCTTCGCTGGTGCCGCCACCGCCGGCAAAGTTGTCGATGATCAGTTCGTGGCCGAGGTCGAGTGGCAGCGTCCGGTGGAAGGCATCGAGAAAGGCGTCACGCTTCATTGCTGGTGTGCTGTCGGAGTTGTGAAACCAGTATGCGGAGCGGACCCTCAGCGTCAAACAACTATGTTTGCGCCAGTGTATAGACGCGGGTAGATTGAACGCAAACGAGTAAAGAGGTCTCCCCGATGCGTCGCGTGATCCCGCACCCGTCCCTGGCTTCGACAGCCCGCTGCAGTGGAGCGCTTTCCCTGCCGTTCGACGACAGCATCAGCGTGCTGGCCCGGCCGGCGATCTGGATCGCGGGAGCCTTCTCGCTGGCCATCAGGTCGCTGATTGCCTTGGCGTTCCTGTGACTCGCGCCGATCACGCCTCGGCTTTTGCAGACCGCGCGCCAGAGAACGAGCGCCCGCGCCTGCACTTCAAGCTGCTGGAGGTCCTGGGCTCGCAACCGGGGCTGCAGGTCGGCTCCGACGAGGCGCGGTGTCTCCTGCATTCGTTTCGCCCGTGGATCTACGACCGCACCACGGCCCTCATCCTGGAAGTGAGCCACGCCCACCCGGTCGTTGCCGGGATGCTGTATTGCTTGCACCGCGGCAAGGACTGGGACGCTGACGCCGGTGAGCGCTTCGTGGCCGAGCACATGGGCTTCTGGATGTCCAGCGTCTCGCTGGCGACGCGCAGCATCCACGTGGACGCAGCGTTCCGGCCCACCGCCCGGGAACGCATGGCGTTTCGCGCGTTCAACTTCATCCGCACGTAGCCGCGCGCCAGAGAGCCCGCGCGCCGCCCCCTGCCCTACACTGCACCCATGCCGGATACCCCCCGCAGGCCGCCCGAGTTCGAGATTCGCCCTGGAGAGGACGTTTGGACGGCCCTGGCGCGCGAGGTTGTCACGCGCCCGGACAGCCCCACGTCCCTGCGCCTGATGTCCAACGTCAACCGGGCGACGAGACCGCAAAGGGAGGCGACTGACCGGTTGATTGACGCCCTGGCAGGACAGATCGAATCGCCGCAGGATCCCGCAACCGCAGCCGAGCTCGCTGCCGCGTCGGAACACTGGACCACGGTGACGGGAGAGCGCCTGGACGCCGATATGCTGGGACAACTGCGCGATGACGCGCAGCAGCTCCTACAGCGGCGCCGGCGCGGCCCGCCCGCCATCGAGTCCATCGTGCTGGGCGCGGCAGAACGTAGCGACGTGGGCTACGACCTGGGCCTGCACCTTGAAGGACTACGCGGCACCTGGCACCGGCTATGGGCGCTGATCAGCCTGTCCAGCACCATGGGCGGCGACACCGACGATGCGGTCCAGGTAATTCGGGGACAGCTCGAGCAGCAGCTGGGCCGGCCCCTGACCGAATCGGAGTGGGCCCAGCTCACCGAGCACGCCTTGCGCCACGCGGCACAGGGCAAGCTGTAGCCGGCCGCCGAAGCCGGGCTAGTTCCCGGTCGAGCCGAACAGATTGAACAGCCCCGGCCCGTTCTGGGCCAGGATGCTCTTGACCGTCGCGGGGGCCAGCTGCCGCAGATCCTGCAACTGCTCGTAGGTGAAGCCGGTGAACCACACGAGCACCACGCGCCCGTTGACGCGAACCCACGCCCTCGCGTCAACACCGTCCCCGCCGTTGAGCGCCTCCCGAAAGAGCAAGAGCGCCGCCTCGTCGTTTCGCACGACGTCGACCTTCATCCTGCCGGTGGCGCGCGTCTTCTCCACGGCCTCCACCAGCGACTTGCGCATGTCCGCGAAGATGCCGGGGGTGACGTTGATGTCCTCCTCGATGTGGCGACCGACCTCCACTGAACGCAGGCTGCCGTTGAGGCCCAACTTGAAGCGGTCCATGTCCTCCCGGTTGGTGAGAACCAGCAGGTTGGGCCTGAGCTCCGGGTTGTTCGGCCCCGCACGCTGGAAGTTCTCGACGAACTCCCAGTTGTTGAAATAGCCCTGCGGCGCGGGGATGCTGATCGCCACGTTGTCGAGCGTGATCCGATCCCCGCGCGCCAGGTCCGGCAGCGGCGCCTCGCGCACTCGCAGCCCCGCCTCGGCGCGAAATCCCGCGGCACGCTTCGTCTGCCGCTCGATCTCCGGCTGGCTGATCTCCTGGGCAAGGCGCGCACGCCGCTCGCGTGCGATGCCGGAGGCCGACTCCTTGCCGCTGGCGGCCACGGTAAGCCAGGAGTACGCCTGGCCGGGCAAGCGCGGCATGCCCGTGCCCGAGCGGAACATCTCCGCCAGGCGCAGCTGCGCCCACGCGTCACCCTGACGCGCCGCACCGTCGCACCAGCGCGAGGCCGCGCGCACATCTCGCGCGACGCCGCGGCCGTCCAACAGCGCCATGCACGTCATGTACTGCGCGAAGGGGTCCCCCTGCCGCGCGACCCCCAGGTACAAGGCGTACGCCGCGGCCAGGTCCTTGGCCAGGCCGCCCGTGCCCTCGCTCAGGACACGCGCCAATTCCAGCTGCGCCTCCACGAACCCCTTGTCCGCCATCTTCTGTAGCAGCTGGTACCCGGCCGGCGGATCGGCTGGCACACCCACGCCCTGAATCAACGACGTCGCGTAGAGCGTCGAGCCGAGATCGCTCCCTTCGTCCGAGGCCTTCTTCAGTAGCACAGCCGAACGGGGCCAGTCCTGCGGCACCTTCCACCACGCGAACCGGTACACGCGCCCGAGGAGGACGGTGGCATCGATGTTGCCTTCCGCGTCGGCCTGTTCCAGCATCCCGACTGCCGCCTCCGGGTCAGCGGTGGTTCCCGCGCCCAGGGCGGTGAGCCACGCCACCTCGAATTTCGCGCGCGCGTGGCCCATCGCGGCGGCGCGCTGCAGCAGGCCGAAGCGCCGCACCGGATTTGCGGGTTCGCCGTATCCGTGCCAGGCCATCCGAGACAGGTGGTAGATCGCCTGCGCATCGTTCGGCAGGGCCTCGAACTCCGCGCGCGCGCGGGCGAAGTCCTTCACCGCCAGCGCATTGAGCCCTTCGTCAACGCCCGCCAATGCGGGTGCACAAGCCGCCACGGCCAACACAGCTGCAACGCCTACCAGCACGCGCCTAACGCTCCTCGTACCTCTGACCATCGTCATCACTGCCTCCGCTATTTTCCGTTGATCGTCTCATAAGGCCGCAGCAGTTCCGGTGCATCAGATCACCAGTTTGGTCGCCACAAAGCCCTTCGCAGCTATTGCAAGAGAGTGGGGATCCACTGGGGGACCTGGCTCTTGAGCTTCCGGTTCACCAGAATCAGCTGCCGCGGCTTGATCGCTTCGATGTACTTTTGGTCCAGACCGAGCTTGCTGGCAGCCAGGCGGTGGTACATCGGGTCTAAGCCTAAGATAACTTTGGTCCCCACGCCGGCGAGGATCTGCTCGGGGAACTGCGTGGGACTTTGCGAGATCAGGAAAAGCGCGATGCCGAACTTGCGGGCCTCCTGGACCAATCGGCAGATGATGTGGTCCGAATCGTCGACCACGTAACGCACGGCCTCGTCGATCACAACGATGTCGGTGACGCCCTTGACCTCGCCGCGTGCCATCGCGCGCTCTAGAAGTCGGTTCAAAAAGGTCTCGACGAAGATGGTTCTCTCAGCGTCACCGTACGCGCGGATCTCGTACCGCCACACAAGTTCGTCCGGATCGAAGGGCGGTGGCACCGAGCGGCACACGCCGGTGGCCTTGAGGTTCTCAAGCCGATCGAGGAGGCTCTTGAGGGTCTGTGCGCTTTCGTAGCGAATCAGGTCGTCAATTTCGTCACCGGTGACGCACCGCTCGAGGAACCCTTCGAATGCTTCCCGCGCACGGTCAGCCGCGCGCTCCCTTTCCTCTTTGAGAATGACCGGGTCGTCCTGCCCCGCGCGGCCAGTGGACTTCTGCAGCGCCCGTGTGAGCTGGCCTGTGGCCTTGCAGAAATTCTCCAGTGCGAACATCCCGCGCGTGTCGACGCCCACCCACAGCTGCTTGAGCTTCAACTGCGTGAGTGAGATGACGTCGTGTATCGTGGGCGCCGTCTTGCCCCAGCGCTTCTCGGGCCAGCGGCGCAGTCCTTCAGAGTGGCGCGTGGTCCACCAGCAACGGCGCTCGCGGTCGAAGGTCAGCGAGCCGCCCTCGCGGCGCGCAACGTCCTTGGCGAGTTCCTTCTCCTCGAACGGGACGTCCAGGTAAATGCGCCCCTCGGGCAAGTCCGCGGGAGAACATGCACCGTCGTCGTGGTATCCCCACGTCGCGGGGTTGTCTGCGTTGAATCCGCGGAGGGCGTAGACATCGAACAGGATGTTGCGCAGAACCGCTTCCTGCGTAGTGCCGAGCTTGCGCGCGCGCTGAATCATGGCGAGAAAATTGGCCACCGCGCGTCGAACTCCACCGAAATGCGGATCAGGGGAGACTTCCAGCGGGTTGAACGCATACGGCGTGGACTGGCTGAATTGCACCTTAGAGCCGCCCACATCGATGTCGCCATGGGTGTCGAAGATGTGCACCCGCTGCAACGAAGGTCCGGCCGTGGCCGCCACTTGGCGCAGGAACGACCTCAGGTTGTGGGTCTTCCCGCTGCCGGAGTCTCCCACCATGATCAGATGCCCGTTGATCAGGGCTTCGGGGTCCCAGGCAACCTCCGGAGATGCCCCGCCGTCGCCACGCGGCGCTGCGTACTGGCGGCCGATGCGGATCCGCATGCGACTGTCGTCACCATTTAACGTTTGCGCCTGTGTCACTCTGCAGATTGTATGTGAGCGTCCCGACTTTTCTCAAGTGGGGGCTGCTGATCGCCTCTGCGTGGTCCGTGTGAGATCTCAGCGGCCTATCGAGTGGTCTCATCGCAGACGGCTACCCCTCCGAGCCTACTTCCGTCGTCGCAGTTTTTGCCGCATTCGTAGTCGCCAATGACGGATGGTCCGGTCTGTTGGGAAAACTCGGCGAGCCGGGAGTGTGCCGCTCTCCGACATGCGTCCAGCGATTCAAACGGACCCAGATGGGCGCTGAAGGTAAGGCGCGTCTTGTCCGGATAGACGTATGCGTCCCACTTCTCCCCGCATCCGACCAGAACAGTACCTACCAAGCCAGCCACGACGCACCGGACTCCAACGCTGAGGCGCTTCATCCTGAGGCCTAACGAAGGAATTACCACATGGCGTGGCAAGCGTATAGCTGCGCGCGCCTCACAGCGCAAGCTGTCCGTTTTGAGCGCCCTGGCAGGCCGCATCAGCGACGTTTCCCCAAGGTTGGCAACCCTCCCGGCACGAGACTGACCCATTTCCCAGCCTCCCCCGCGTGTTGCTTGTTCCGCTCCCAGGCCCCGAGCGCCTTCGCAGGCTTGCCCTTCATGCCCCGTGACTCGGCCTCCAACTTCAGGTATGCGTCGCGCTCGGCCGCGAACTCTCGGAGAATTGGCTCGACCTGTGGATGCGCAACAGCGATGCGATGCAGTTCCGCTTGTGCCGCGGGATCGCGCCTGCGAGCGGTCTTCCAAAGCCGATGCAACTGAGCCCGGTTCATCCCCGGTGGAAGCGTGCCTCGGGGCGCCCGCGCCGCTTCCTCCGGCGGCTGTCCTTGAGGGCTCCTACCACTCGACCGGGACACCCTGGCTCCTTCGCTGTACCGTCGGAGGTCGCCCGGCGCGCAGCCGCATTGCGCCGCAAGGCGCATGGTCACGCACACAGCTTGCAGCCCAATACCAACGCGTGTCCGTGTCGAACGACCTGTCAGATCTCATCACGACCACCAAGATACTCCCTCGCAGGGTCAAGCACGTATGCCTCATAGTCGGCCCAAGCTTTCCCCGATGAGAAATACTGCGCCAATGCCGGCAAGGCTGCTTGGCAGTATGCACTCCACGCCGAGTTTCCTCTCGTGTCGTTGGCGACACCGAACATGAGGGACACGGACCGGCAATCGATGCATCGGTACGCGGCCTTCACGCCATCGTTGTAGCCTGCGATGGCCAAGGGTGCGTACGAAGCCAGGTCTTCCAATTGGCGCCCGCGCAGAAAGGGTAGGAGCACTGGAACTCTCGCCACGACTGGCCTCGGAGGCGCGGGTTCACCGTGATCGCGGTGGATGCCAGAGAGGAGCGCTGCCAGCCCATCGAGCCAATAGAACTCTTCCAGAGCGTACAGGGCCTCGCTTATCGCATTCATGTTCTGCATGGACATCAACTCGTGGAGCCTACGGGCGGTGGACACGCAAGGGCGTTGCGCCACGAGCCGTACCTCGCCTGCGAAACCAGGTGCGTGAGCGCTGCACTATAGCGAGCGAACGGGAAGGATCGGGTACCAAGCGCCCAGATCCTTCACCAGGCCAGCCCCAGTCCCTTCGAGCTCATGCGATGAATCGCTCGCGCGGCCGTTCGCGGGCAATCACCGGCTCGGCGGGGTGGTGTCCGCCTGCCGGGTGCACATTGCCGGTGACCGAGATCCCCGGCAGCCAGATCTTGCCCACCGGCCGGTCGGTGATCCTGTCGCGGAACTCCAGGTGCATGCCGCTCAGATCCCGGGCCACCTGGAACACGCAGTCGTGGTCCAGGCAGAGATCCTTGAACCGGCCCGCCGCCGGCGCATCGAAGCGCACGCGCATCGTCAGTTCCGCGGCCCCTTGCATCCACCGAAGCGGAAAGGTCACCGCGCGGCCGTCTCGAGGGCGCACGTACCCGATGTAGTGAACGGCCTGCGCTGCATGATCATGCGGCGGCAAGTCCCGTTCCTGGTAGTCCACGTGCCCCGCCGCGTTCGGTCGCAGCTGGTAGGCCACGCCAGGCGTGATCCACACACCCTCTACCCTCACCAGCCGTCTTCCTTCGGTCATCCGGTCATCCTTTCGCGCCGGCGCGCCACCTGGCTGCCGCCCATGTCCAGCTCCACTGCGCTGTCTGCGGCCTTCAGGAGCGCCTCGCCAAGCCGTTGCGCCGCGGCGCGGAAGGGCTCATAGACGATCGCCTGCCCGAGCAGCTCGATCGCCTGGGTGCGCGATAGCCCTTCGATGAGCAAGGCGTCTACCCCCTTCACGCGGGCCACCTCTTCGTGGGTGAGCAGCCGCGACAACTCCGGATCGCTCGGGTGGCGCAGGCGCGGGTCGGTGGAGCCGCCCTTCCAGTAGGACTTGCGGATCGTCGGAACTTCCGGATCGCTCGGCTCCACGAACTGCATGAGGAAACGCGAACCCTTTGCGGCGTCGCGCTCGCGTTTGGCCTTGAGGTACTCCACCGCGCGCCACATCGGATGGTCCGGGCCGATGCTGGGGTCGAGGATGTCCGAAAGTGTCTTCACCTCGCGCACCGCCGGCTCCAGCTGCTCGAAGTCGAACTCGACGCCCTGCGTCACGGCCACGCAGCACCAGCGAATTCGGTTCTCCAGCGAGCCGAAGTCACGCCCCTGCAGGATCCGCTCGTGCGAAACGTACCCCATGTCAAGCAACTGGGTGCGCAGTATGGCCGCACTCGCGCTTAACGCATATTCCGGAACGCACTCGATCAGCACCGCCGCCGGCTGCGTCTTGGCGATGATCACCAGGGTGCTGAACACCAGGTGACCCACCTCGGGGTGCGACTCGGTGAGGCCGGCGCCACGCTTGGCCTTGCCTGCCTTGCTGGCCCCGCTACAGGGCTGGCCGACTTCCAGCACCTCCAGCTTGCCAAGCTGCCCGAGCAGCCACTCGTCGCCGCCTGCAATCTCCTGCATCGGCACGTTGATGGCCGCGGTCTTTTCGCCCCAGGCGTCGTTGTGCTCGATCGCATGCAACAACAGGTCCTCGCGGATCTCGTTGGCAAAGGCGAGGTCGGCTTCGATGCCGGCGTCCTGCAGGCCCTGGTGAACGGCGTGCGTCAGGATGCCGCCGCCGTGCGCGAGGCTGCCGATCTTCAGCGGCTCGCCCGCCTGCAGCTTGCCCACGAGTCGCGTGATGCGCTCGCGCTTCTTGATCTCGGAGGCCAGGGGCAGCAGCACCACTTTGTCGTCGCCCACGACGACCCGGACCGCATCCATGCCGTCGAACAGGGCGAGCAACTCGCGCGAGTTGATGTCGATCACAGGGTAGGTCTTGCCGTGCCGCTCCTTGGCCGATACCGTGCGGCTGCCGTCGCGATTCTTTTGCAGCATGACCCGCTTGCCGGCATGGTCGACCACGACGTCGAACTTCTCCCCTGGCGCGAAGTTCGCGCGGAGTGCCTGGGTGCCATCGAGGTAGATCCGCGGGCGGCCCTTGTTCTCGCCCAGCTTCTTGATCCAGACGTCCTTCAAGCCCACGGCGTCACCCTCCCCTCGGCCGCTCGGGCTGCATCACTTCGGCGTCGCCGGCAGGCGCGTGGGCAGCGGCTTGCCGCAGCGCCGCGCGGAGATCCTGCTCGGAATGCAGCAGCGCGTGCAAGGCCATGCGAACCTCCGCGATGTCGGGGATCTCGCCGCGCGAAGCCACCTCCAGCGGAATGGCCAGGCGGTGCTTCTGCAGGGTCTGAGGCGGCTGCAGCATCCGTACCAGCACACGAGCGCGCTCCAGGTGCTCTTGCGTCACCCAGTCGGCGTCGTCCGCTGCGCCGCCGAGCGCATCCGCAAGCGCCGCGTCATCGCCAGCGCAGATCGCCATCAGGGCGAAGGCCGGCGCCGCGTCGAAACTGACTCTGAACGGGCCGTAATGGATGCCCGCAGCCGGCACGGTCTCGGCCAGCACGTCCCAGTGGCCCTGCGCGTGCTCGCGCGCGAGATCCTCGGCCGTCATGCTTCGCTCGCCGTCCGTGAGCTCCAGCATCGCCGCCAGGCCGTCGAAGGTCACCGCCCCGTCATCCAGGTCCTGCGCATGCTTGTCCACCCACGCCTGCGGGTGATAGGTGGCACGGAGCGTCGGGCGCATCAGCCAGGCCAGGACTTCGCCGCCCACCTTGCGCCGCAGCGCGAGCCAGGCGCCCACGGTGGTCTGCGTCTGCACGCTCTCCTGCACCCTTCCGTCCTGATTGATGGACAGACGCACCCACACGGGGCGATCCCAATCAGTACGAGCCCACTCCTCCGGGTCGACGGCCTCGCTCCGGATCACTGCGTCGCGCATGGAGCCGGATTCCAGCTTTTCGCGGCCACGCGGTCCGGTCGTCCAAACCTCGCCCTCCGCGGTGATGGGTGCTGTGGTCTTCGTGTCGTTCATGATTACTCCCTCACATGCGCCTGCCGCTCACCGCCAGCCGCCGCGTCGTCTTCGTGGTCCACTCCGAACAGGTCGCCCTGGGCGGCGGCGCCGGCTGCGTCCGGGGCGACCCCGGGATGCGGCATGTCCGGGACGTGCCCGGTCGCCGCTTGGCGCCGCTGGATGTCCTCGCGCCAGGTCGACTTCGTTGCTTCGCCCAACTGATCCCAGTCCGGTGCAATGGGGCAGTTGCGCTCGTACAGGGCGCGCGCCGCCGCCTCGAGCTCCATGGGTTGATCGCCTTGCATCTATCTCTCCCGCGGCCGCAGTGGCTCGGTGGCCCGCAGGCGTTCCATGTCCGCGCGCGTGTGAGCGACGCCGCCGAAATTCAGGCGCTCGTACAGCCTGCGCAACAAGTGCTCGTCGTCCGTGTAGGGCAGCTCGATGCAGGGGAACACCACGTTCATGAAGCGCCGCCGGCGGGTCGCCTCGTCCAGGTCGGCAAACCGCACCCCTTCGAAGATCGCGAGGTCCCCCACCACGAAGTCGCGCAATGCGGTTAGCCGCTGCTGCCCATCGATCAGCCAGCCGGCCATGGGCTTGGCGCCTGCACCTTCCCATTCCATGCCGTTGGCCACGTAGTAGCCCGTGCCCAAGCCGAGGAAGATGCCTTCGATGAAGGCCCGCTTTCGGTGCGGCTCCCATACCTCGTCGCGCTGCCATGGCGGGAGGACGTGGCGCAAAAGCTCCCGCTCACCCGGAGCGGTCGCCTCCACGCCGGAGGAGAACAGCACCGCGATCGGATAGTCGCGCGTGGCGCCGCGCAGAATCAGCTCGGGCAGGATGGGGACCGGCACGTCAGGACCTCTGCCGATCGGCGCGCGTGGGGGCCGTGTGCTCGTCCGCCGACCGGGGCGCGGCCTCGCCGTCGCGCTCGAACAGGGCCGGTGTTCCGACGTCGCTGGCCAGCGAGGCCTCGATGACGACTGGCTCGTCGACGGGCAAAGTGCCCGAGAGCCTCTCGCCGTCCGAGCATTCCAGCTGCGCGCGGGCCACTGCCTCGTTGGACGCCTCCACGCGGATCGCGCCGCGCACCACGATGTCGAATGCGAAATCCATGTGCGCCTGCGCTCAGGCCCGCATGCGCGGGCGCTCCTGCGTCTCTTCCTCAGCTTCCGGCTTGAAGCGCGTGACTTGGGAGAGCAGGCATTCGCTCGGATCCATGTCGCCGCGCTTGAAGCACCACACCGGCTGCTCGAAGGCGCCGCCGGGGTTGTAGTAGAGGTAGGCCACCTCCACGACGTCACCCGCCTGCGGCACCGGCACGTTCGGCGGCACCGTCACGTTGCCCACCGGCACCGTCGTCCCGGCCGAATCGACCAGCCCGATCGCCACCGAGCGCTTCTGGTTGACGGTCAGCACCTGGCAGGCGCTGGACTCGCAGAACTTGAACTTGAGGCTGGCGTCGCTGTAGCCGTCGCAGTGCGGCTGGTCAGCCAGCTTGAAGACCACTCCCTCGCGGTTGCCCGCACGCAGCTCCTCGAATCGACGAGCCTTGGCCGCAGGATCGAAATCCGTCTGCAGCAGCACCAGGTGCGGGACATTCCACGTCGCCAGCACCTGCACCATGAGGTGGTAGCGCTCCCTGAACGGCAGGTGGCGGATGTCCCTGCCGGCGAGCTGCAGGGCGTCGAACACGTAGAGCTTCTCTCCCACGTGCTCGCCGCACAGGATGAACGGGTCAGTGGCCGCCGCGTGCAGCCGCTGCACCCACTCCTGCGGTATGTCGACCCACAGGCCCTTCTTGTTCGCGCCGCGGATCTCGCCCTGCTCGTTGCGCTGCAGCATCCGGTTCTCGCCGTTGGCCTTCTCCGCCAGGCCCCACCTCGGGTCGGCCAGCAGCTGCGGCAGCAGTTCCTCGGTGGCCACCTTGGGCAGCTGCGGACGCAAGCCGCTGACTCGGCCGGTGAATTCGGAGTTGGTGTAGGCCTGCCCGCCTTCGTCCTCGGTGTAGCCGTCCTCCGTCTTGGCCTTCAGCACGCTGTCGAACGCCGCACGCGCCTCGCCCAGGCTCACCCCCAGCAGGCTCTTGCTGGTCGTCTTGAGCGGCTGGCCGCGGCGCGCGTTCTTGAAGAGGGCATCGTAGGTGCCCGCGTCCTTGCCTGCGCCGATTGACAGCTGGTACACCTTGTCGGCGCTGCCTTCGCGCTTGTAGAGCGTGACGAAGGGCAGGCCGGTGTCCGTGGTGGGGTTGGTGGCCATGGAAATCCTCTTTCCCGTGGAGTTCAGGACCGCTCGCGCTCGGCGCGCGGGCTGGCGAATTGGGAGAGCGTGTCGCGGGTGCGCTGCATCGCCCCGGCGGCCGCACCGCGGCACACGCGGAACTGGCTCGCGGCCTGCGCGTCCCCGTGGGGGAACAGTGCCGCCACCTCGCTCTTGAGCGCCTGCGTGCGCCGGGTCTGCCGGAACACGCCTGCGCAGTCATCCCAGCGTTCCAGGACGCACCGGACCAGGCTCTGGAACGGAACCCCGGAGGCCGGGCCTCCGTTGGCACGCACCTGCTCGAGCCCCTCGTCCAGGTAGGCCTGCGCGTTCACCCGCAGGGCCAATCGGTCGCGGTCGCCCGCATCGGGACAGCATTGCCAGAGCGCGTAGTCCACCGCGGCCTGCACCAGCACTTCGGAAAGCGCGCGGTCGACTCGGACGGTGCCCACCGCCTTCTGGTCGACCATGCCGGAGAGCGCCTTCCATACGGCGCCGGGCAGCGGCCCGTCCATCCAGGCTGCGCTCAGCACCCGGCGCTCGCAGTGCACCCCGAACTGCACTCCGGGGTAGCGCTCCTCCAGCAGGCCCTTGACCGCCTGGCGCACCGCGCGTGCGGAGGACACCGCAGAGGCGATCGGCTGGTCGGAGATACGGGCTGATGCGCCGGCAGTGCTGGGTTCCGATGGCAGGGTGCTGGGTGCGGCGGCGGTGCAGCGCTGCAAGGCCCCGCGCTCGCCGCGCTGCTTGCACAGCGCCATGAGGTAGTCGTACCAGCGGTTCTGGCACTCGACGCGGCTGCGAGTGGCCTCCGGAAGGAAGCGCCAGTTTTCCTCCAGGATCGCCTTGGCCACCCGGCGGCTGACAGAGCCGTCGTCCCACAGGATGTCATAGGTCTCGTCGGTACGCGGCCAGCGCCCCGACGAGGCGTTCTCGTTGATCACGGTGCCGCCCATGCCGGGCTTGAGGTCCCCCTCGACGCGACGCCCCAGGTGGCTCATGGCTGCTCCCCTGGTTGGCCCGCGGGATAGCCCGCCGCGCCGGCGCAGCGTGGTGGGAAGGAGGTAGCCGGCGCGTCCATTTGATTGTGGGTGTATACCGTCGCAGAATCGAGCTGCTGGACAGTTTGCCCGCCGCCTGGCGGGAATGCAAATCCGGAGATCAAGCATGGAAACCCTCACCGGCAGCCGCCGATCCGCAGACGAAATGGCCCGCGTCCTTGCCGACTACCTGGCGGGCCGCTGCATGCCGATGCTGCTGCAGGACGTCCTGGCGGAAATCGGCATCGATGCCCACCAGACGACCGTGTACCGCTGGATGCAGCGCGCTCGGGAGCACGGATGGGTGGAGATGAACGGGCAGGGCCGCACCGCGCGCTGGACGGCCTCCCTCGAGTTGCGCAACGAGGCTGCGCGCAGGCACTTCCTGAAGCCCGTGGAAAAGCGCCAGATGGTGGGCTACAACGAGGCATTCCTCGACGAATACGTACCGAACCAGTCGTTCTACCTCACGGCGGTCCAGCGCGAGCGCCTGCACCAGCAGTGCCGCCCCGGCACCGCGAACTTCGTGGAGCTGTCCGAGCACGACCAGTCGCTCTTCATGTGCGGGCTCTCGTATGCATCCTCCAGCCTGGAGGGCAACCAGTACGACTTCGCCTCCACCGAAAAGCTGCTGATCGAGGGCATGGCCAAGGAGGGCGCCAGCGAGCAGGAGACGATCATGGTGCTCAACCACCGCGAGGCAGTGCGCTACCTGATCGAGAACATCCACTATCCGCAGCGTCGCATGGACCTGCACACGCGTGCTACCGACCTGAAGAACGTGCACGCGCTGCTGTCCCAACACCTCCTGCGCGACCCGGCCATGTGCGGCACCCTGCGCAAGGGCCCTGTGCGCATCAAGCACAGCGCGTACTCGCCGCCTTCGCTGCACGAGCTCATCGAGCGCGAATTCCTCACGATCGCGGATAAGGCCCAGGACATCCAGGACCCCTACGAGCAGGCGATGTTCCTGCTGGTGCACCTGCCCTACCTGCAGCCTTTCGAGGACTGCAACAAGCGCACGGCGCGTGTGGCCTGCAGCATTCCGCTGCTCAAGCGCGGCGTTGTTCCCATGTCATGGATGGACGTGACGCACAAGGACTACATCGACGGAATCCTGGGCGTCTACGAGCGAAACAACGTATCGCTGCTGTCCGAGGTGTTCGTGGAGGGCTTCATCCGTTCTAGCGAACGCTTCAACGTCATGCGCGCCGCGCTGGACCCCAACGTGGCGGTGGTCAAGTACCGCACCGCCTTGCGCCGCACGGTACGCGCCGTCGTCCTGGGCGGCGACGTCGACTTCGAGGAAGACGTCGACCCGGCTGACCACAAAGAGTTCTGCCTCTTCGTGGAAAAGGAACTGGACTTGCTGCGGCACCAGAACGCGGCCGCGCTGCTGCGTTATCGCCTCATGGAAGGCGACGTGGACGCCTGGCAGAACCGGGACGCGGACGTGGAGACGGTGCTAGCGCGCGAGCGCGAGCCGGCCTGATCTAGGAGCGGATCAACTCACGTAGCGATCGGTTGCGCGAGCTGGATCCTTACCGCCTGCGCGTCCTCTTCAGAACACAACAGGCGGAAACCCTTTGGTCCGTAGAACGGTGCGGCGATCCAGAGTCCCGAGCCGAATTCAGACCTGACCACCCTCGCCACTGAGTCTCGGGAGGGCCCGGACACCAGGTCGATCCACACCGTTGGTCCCATGTGCTCGACCGTCTGGACGCACACGCTGGAGATCGCTGATCGGGCAAACTCCACAGAAACCATGTCGGCGCGCGGGTAGGCGACGTTCACAACGGTCGGTCCAATGCGGACCACGGCAGTTTCCCAAGAGCGGGCTTGCCCAAGCCACCTCGAAAAAGCGACCCAGACAAGCAGCAGGACGAGAACAAACAGGGAGCCCTTCGAGCCGGCGAATAGTCGCAGCAGGTGAAGCCAATCGCTTCGCAGATACGCGAATGCGACGTTCCCGATCCCGCCGACCAGCAGAGCGCCAACGAGCATCCGCCTTGTGCGCGCGATCTTGGGCGTCTGCCCTGGACTTGCCCGGAGTTCCCGAGCCCAAATAGGACCAGTCGACTGGCCCTCTGCTGTCTCTTCCACCAACGCAGACATCCGTCGCGCCTAGACGATCACCTGCGTGCCGGCCATGAACCGCAGCACTGGGTTCACGATGCGGTCCTTGTCGTAGCGCATCGTGGCGACCCAGAGCGTCTCCTGCGGCGCTCGCGCAGGATGTACAGGATGCACGACCACCTGGTACCTGGGTGAGCGCTTCTTGGTGATCATGCGCGCGACGTAACGCGGATGCTCCAGCGCGATCTGCACGAGCCCCATCTCCGACAGCCGCTTGTGCTCGCGGGTGTTGGCGAAATCCGCCTCGATCCACTCGAGCCAATCCGCGCGGATCTCGTCGCGCATCTCCGCCATCACTCGGTCGAAGTGCAGGAAGCCCGTTGCCTCCACCGAGGTGCGGGTGGCCAGGCCCTTATTGAATTCCTGGAAGTTGTCGACGCGGTAGAAGGCGTCGATCAGGAGCGCTCGCTGGCGTCCAGTCTGCTTGTTCTCGTTGAGCCGGTTCCACTCGGATGCCATCTGGAGCACCACCTGCTTGGAGTGCGCGCCATAGGCGGCCGTGATCAGCGACTGTCCGAAGTGCTCGGCCTCCAGGAACTCCATGGAGTGGTCACCCAGCTTCAGCTGCGACGGGATGGACGCGCCATCGACGATCGCCAGGAAGGTGATCGAAATCTGGTCCGGCTGCTTTAACTGCTTGAGCTTGGGCGTAGGCTCCATTGAGTCCTCGTGGTTCTGGGCTTAGGCCGGTTCGGCCACGGCCTTTTTGCGCCTGGCACGGTCACCCCCCGCCTTGTGGGCAGCGGGCGCCGCGGAAACTTTGCGCGTCGCGGGGGCGGCCGCCTTCTTGGCCGCAGGCGACTTCCTGGGTGCGGCGGTGCGCCGTGCCTTGGGTGCCTTCTCCTCGGTGGACTTGCGCCGGCCGGTCTTCTTGCGCACCGGCGGGCTCGCCAATGTCGGGATAGGGAACAGTGAGTCGAGGTCGCGCCCGCGCAGTGCGAGTACCTTGCGCGCGGTCGATTCCAGCACCGCCTTGGGATCGGGCACCGTCTTGAGCTTGCACAGCAGCGCGTCGATGTAGGGGCCGGCCTTGGGCTGCTTGTCGGTGCGCGTGAACAGCCATTCGTACTGGCGGTTCTTGGTCTTGTCGAACAGCGCCGTGAAGCGCGCCCCGATGTCGTTGCGCGCGAGCAGGTAGTAGGTGGTCCCCTCGAACTGCTTCAGGTCCGCGCCGTACATCAACTCGAACAGCTCCGGCAGCCCGTACGGCTGCCACTCGGGAGGGTTCGGGTACATCATGTAGATGCGCAGCAGGATCTCCGTCTCCAGCCTCAGCGCACCCGACTTGCACTCGTCGTTGTAGTGGTTCGTGTTGCGAAAGCCAAGGGCGAATCGCGCCCGGTCCTTCGTGAGGCCCATGCTGCCTCGCCACTCCTCGATGTCCAGGCCGACCAGTGGCCGCCGGTCCCGCGGCAGGGTCAAATCGACTTCGATCTCGTCCTTCGGCTTGGCCTTGGGCATCTTCTCACCTCTGACTGACTATCGTTCTCGGGGGTGTCGCGGCTCGTCGTTCAGATCGTCCGCAGCGCCTGCAGGTTCGTTCGGGAACAGCTCCGATCCGCCGGCAGGAGCGTAAAACGCTCGCCGACCCACCTTCGCTGGCGCCGCAGGAGCCACACTCGGCATCTGCGAGATGACTTTAGAAATCTCCCCCGCATCCGTTTTAGGGGAGTTTAAGGTACTTTCGATCGCGTGCACAGTATTCGAATCGCTAGATTGATCATGTACGGACGCAGTTTCGACGGCTTCTTCGAGGGAGGAATCCCCTAGCGCAGTCAATTTAGCGTTTGCAATTGCACTCAATTCGCCGTCCGGATCCAGTTGCCGGGCCGCCACGCAGTGGTCCACGAAGCTCGAACGCAGCTTGAGGAGACGCTGCTTGATTTCCTCCAGGGCGCGGACCTGCGAGGCCAGCGCGTTCAACTCCGGGTCGGTGGAACTGGGCACCAGCGCCTTCGCCTGATCTGCGCCATCAGCCAGCATCTGCCGAAGCGACTCCGCCCGAACACCCAGGCGCGCAGACACTCCGGCCAGGCCCTCGGCCAAGTCGCCTTCCTTCTGATCGATCGAGGAGCGGGCGACCTTCATCTCGCTGGCGAGCCGATCCAGCCATAGCGCCAGAAAGGCGTCTGCACCACCGCCCTTGAGCACCTGTGCAACGCGCCGCCCGGCAGCCTTGTCGCCGTCGTTGAGGACCTGGTCCACGAAATCGGAGACTTCTTCGACCGCCTGGGCCGCGGCGGCGGCCGGTCGGTCAGGGAAATCGGGGTCACCCGTGAATCCGGCGTCCACCGGGCCCTGGTCAGTCTCCAGGCCCTGGTGCTCCAGCCGCACGTCGAACACGCGAGCCACACGCTGCAACACCAGCAGCACGATGCGCTTGATCAGCGCGAAGAGGCGCGAGCCGTAGCCGGTGAACTTCTGCAGTCGGCCCAGCAAAGGTTCCAGCGGAACCGGCGCGCGAGAACGGCGCAGCCGGCGCGTCGCATCCACGAGGCTGGGGTCCAGCGAAATGGCAGCACTGTTCATGGTCAGTTCCCTCCTAGATCTACTTGCGGACAGCATAGGGAGGGGCACACCACTATGCAAACGCCGGACCAGCTATGCCTGAGGGCGCGGAGGCCGGGACGTCAGCGGCCACCGCGCGCTGGCTCCAGGGTCTCTCGCATGGTTTCGAAGAACGCCGTCACGTCCGAGGCGTCGTGCAGCGTGTCCTGCGGCAGCGTGTTCGGCGTGACCTTCACGGCCACGACGCGCTCCACGGACTTCGCCGCCGCCTTGGGCTCGGGGCTATCCAGCAATTCCTCCACCTTCTCCAGCTTGGTCAGCGTGGGCTGCGTGAGGCCCACGACCGTGCGGTCGCTCGAGCGCGGCTCCGCCAGCACACCCTCGAACTCCTCGAAGGCGTCGGAGATCCAGTCTGCCTTGGGCACGAGCGACAAGCCCGTGCCGGGGTCATGCGCCTCCGGCGCGCCCACCAGCTTGCTGAGGAATTTCCCCCGCAGCCGGGGGTCATGCGTGGTGTACAGCCGGGCGGTGCGCATGACTTCGCCCAGGCGCTCGCGCATCGGTTGCGGCGGGCTCGGTAGCGGCAGCGCAGCCGCCTCGCCTTCGAGCCCGAGGATCTCTTCGGCGGGCTTGCGCACGAACGGGCTGAGGAAGGCGAGCGGGTTCGGTCCGGGCGCGAAGTCCGGATCCTCGCCAGACTGATCCTCCTGGGGCTCCGTCTGGCTGTTCGACAAGATGCGCGAGGCCTTGGGCGGCTCCGCCGGCTCCTGCGCCACCGGCTGGGTGCTGCCCTCGAAGCCGTCCTCCTCCCCCTGCCGCGGTGCTTGCTTGTGCGCCAGGTGCTGCCCGCGTCGACTCGCCCCTGCGGCCGCCGGGTCTTGTCCAACAGCGCGCAAGGCGTTGCGCGCCGCCACGTACAGAGCGATGGCGCGGCTCTCCGCACCCAGGTGCGGGTTCAGCCGCGCGGCGCAATCGGCCACGGCCTGCACCACCGGATCGTGGGGAACGCGCAGGCTCACCGTCACCTGCTGGCTGAGCATGCGCAGCAGCTCCTGGCCCTTGCGGAACGGGTCGTTCATCTCGTCGACGGCGATGGAGTTGGCCGCGACGTCCTCCTCCGACGGGGGTGCCACCTGCAGGAACCGGTTCACCCAGTAGCGGTCCACCTGATGCTTCTCGATGTCCTTGCCCATGTAGAACCATCGCATGTAGTGCGTGCGGCCCTGCACATCGATGATCCCCTCGCCCTGCTTGAAGCGTTTGAGACGCTGGGCGGAAATCCGGTCCTGCTCCACGACGTCGATGTCGGCAGTCTTGTGGTACCCGAAAGCCCCGTACTTGAAGTGCCGTCGCACCGCCACCGTGGCCTTGCCGACGACCTTCTGGATCATGTCGGCGGTCTTACCGGTGTCGTCGATGCGCATGAAGAACTTCGTGACCTGGTTGGCCAGCATCGCACCGGCCTCCGCGCTACGAGACCCTTCGGTGAGCTTCTCCAGGTCCTGTGCTGCGGCGATCATGCCGGTTCCCAGTGATCTTGCCTGGGCGAACATCACCGCGATGCCGTCGCTGAAATAGTAAGCAAGCTCATCGAGTGCGACGATGTACGGGTACGGCGAGTTCGTCGCCTTCGACCCGAGCAGTTCTTCGTGGTCACCTTCGACTTCTGCGCCCAGGTTCTTGGACATCATCACGCGCAGGCACGCGATCGCCAGCTTGCCGAGGTTCTCCGCCTCGGCGGCGCTCTTTTCCAGCGACGGGATGAGCATGACGAGGATGCGGTTGCGCAGCGTCACATCCGTCATGTCGATCTCCGGGTACTTGTCCCGGAAGATGAAGCCGTACGTCTTGTCCAGCAGGTTCAGCACCGGGATCAGCTGGTTGGTGCGGTACGCGTGCTGCTCGTAGGCCATGGAGTCCTGTTCGGTCTCCTTGCCCGACTTTCCCGGTCGCGCGCTGCCACGGAAACCGGGCGGGGTCTGTTCCACCTGCTCTTCGCCGTACCCATGCTTCTTCAGCAACTTGCTGACCTGGTAGGACGGGCAGCCGGATTCGAGGTACCCCTTCAAACCGGCAAAGCCGTAGCTCCACTCGCCGTGATTGGCCTGGGCCTCCTCGTACCCCTCGATGTACAGCTCCTCCGCCTTCGTGAGGGACATGTACTCCAGGAAGGTGGCCACCGACAGTTCGAAGCCCTGCGTGTCCCGCTTGTACGCGAGCGCCTGCACCACCGAGCGCCAGTAGTTCAGGGCCTTTTCCTGCCAGTTCTTGGCATCACCTTCCACCTTGGGCAGCAGGTTGGCGCCCATCTGGATGATGGTGTCCGCGTCGGCGGAGGAAAAGGGGTTGAGCTTGTTCGTGCGGCGCCGGCGCGACCTGCGCACCTGCTCCGGCGTGTTGCCCGCCAACAGGAAATTCAGCACCAGCATGTCCGGATCACGGCCCATGCTGCGCACCATCGTGTAGACGTCGGTGGGCAGCTTGTTGTCCGCCTTTCCATCGGCGATGAAGAAGCCGCTGGACCACAGAAGTGCGTTGTAGAAGATCGACTTGAGTGCCTCGCTCTTGCCCGAGCCCGTGGAGCCCAGGATCAGCGCGTGCATGCGAAGGTCGCTATCGCCCAGCCAGATTTCCTTGAAGTTCTCGAAGAGAGAGCTGGATGCGATTTCCCCGACCAGCATGATCCCCACTCCGGGCTTGCCCTTGTCGTCCTTCGTCCCAACGGGGTACCGCACCGGCAGCACCGGCTTGGTCACGATGTGGGCCAGCGTGATGCCGGCCAGGAACGGCACCGTCACAAGCCCCAGGGGCGGATAGATCGCTGTAGCCAACGCGGTGGGAAGCGCCGCCTGCACCAGGTTCAGCGGCTCGGACAACCACTCGGCGAAGCGCTCCGTCGCGGGCCGCGGATCGATGATGGTTTGGCCGATTGCGAGCTCGTGACGCAGCTCGATGTCCTGCGTTCGTGTCATTGCAGACCTCCCAGTTGCGCGCCAGCAAGCTGCGCCTTGACGACCACCAGGCACACGCCCAGCGCGCTCACGAGCGGCGCGATGAGCGCCAGACGTGCACCCGCCTGCCCGACGAGCGCCCCGCTCCGCCCGAGGTCGCCGCCTGGCGCGCCTTCTCCGGTGGTCACCCAATGCCTCAGCGCGGCCACCCCGCTCTCCAGCCGCTGCAGCGCCGCGGCTGGGGACCGCTCGGCCTGTACCTGCGGCAGCTCCGACCACGCCATCTGCAGGACCAGGGCGCCGACGCGAGAGGCCTTCTGGGCGTCCAGGCCGAGAGACACCGCCGGGCCGGCGAGCGCCGCGCCCGCCATGTCGGTAACGTACGCGGTCCACTGCGCAGGGGTGCCCGTATACAGCAGGTCCAACAGCTGCGCGCCCCGCTCCTGGCGGGCACGAGCAAACATGGCAGTGCCGTGCCAGGCGCGCTGCGCCGCGTTGAGCGCCGCGTCGAAGAGGACTGCGTGCTCGCTCATTGCTGCAGGACGGTTCGAAGCTCGTCGGGGCTGGCCGCACCCGACACCAAGACGCCCTTGGGCGTGATCATGGTGGGGGTGCTCGTCAAACGCAGCTGCTCGAACGCCTTCATGTTCGAGTCGACCTGTTGCAGACCCTTGTCGCAGGGTTTTGCCACGCTCGCGCCGGCGATGGCCTTGGCCCACTCCTTGGCCGGGTCTGCGGAGCACAGCACGCCGGCGGAGATCTCGCGCGAACCGGGCTTGTACCCCAGAGGCAGGATCACCGGCTGGAAGCCGGGCACCATGGTGATCGCCTTCTCCAGCTCGCGGCAGTAGGGGCAGTTCGGATCGGAGAAAACGTAGTAGATCGGACCCGTGCCGGCGAGCTTCACGCCGGGCAGCCCTCCCACTAGCTTCGCTTCATCGGCGGTGATCTGCACCGACGCCGGCATGGTGGTTGCCGCTGATGCGGCCGGCCCCGCGTTCCCCACGGGCGCCTGGGTGCTCACTGTGGGCGCCACGGGAACTGCCGGCGCGCGCGGCGCGGCGATCACCAGCATCGCCACGGCCGCCGCTACCCCCACCAGGATCGGCTTGAGACCGAAGGCGCGGCTGCCGCCATGCAACGCTTTCTGGATGTCCCGGTACAGGCGTTCGGCATGGCGTCGGTCCGGCGCCTCGTGGGTCCAGCTTGCAACCGCGGGGCCGGCGCCGCCAAGCTGCTGTGGACCGGCACTCGTCACGCCATCGGGCCAGATCGTCACGTTCTGGCCGTTGAGCCCCACGGACGCCTTGGTCGGATCGAAGTTGAAGATCATGCGCGGCCCGGAGCCAGGCTCCGAGACCTCGACGGCGAGCCCCATCGAGCGCACCACGCGAACTGTGCGCGTCAGCGGGGGGGAAAGGTAGTTGCGCAGCTTCTCGGTCAGGAACTCGCGAATGGTCATCATGTTGCGTGCGTTCAGGAAAGGTGGGTGGTGCCGCCAGCGCCGAAGGCCGCGGCCAGCTCGTCGTTGCCGCCGTGACGGGCAATCTCGTTGAGCAACTGCTGCTGCTCTGCCAGCGCCGCAGCCTCGGCCTGCGCAGAGGACGCCCGGTCGAAGTCCGTCGCCTGGTCCTCCGCGGTTCCCGGCATCGGCGCCGTGGGAACGGCAGCGGCGGCCTGGCGAGCGAGTTCCATCACGGCGGTATTGCTGCGACTCCAGACGTCGGACTTGAGCCACCAGTCGTCGTCGCCGTCGCTGCCTTCCGCCCAGCGCACGTATTCCAGCTCGAGTCCGTCGACGGCCTTTTCCACATAGATCACATGCATCAGGCCGCCCTCCGGGTGTCGCTGCAGCGGCAGGCGCCCATTGCGTGCACATGCCTCCTCGAAGCCGAACTGCGAGAAGGTCGCTGCGGCCTCCGTGTGCGGCGTGTAGCTGCCGCGGCTGTTGAGCGCGAAGAACATCACACGGTTGGTCGGGCGCAGCCACAACACTTCGGCCGTCGTGAAGCGGCCCTTCTTCTGCGCCTGCGCGAGCAGGAAGAACAGGGCCGTGTGCTCCCAGTGGTGGATGGCGAAGATCTTCCCAAGCTTCGGGTGCTTCCGATACTTGTCGTACAGGGGTTGGACGAGCGAGAGGTTCGCCATGCCATCGCGCGTTCCGAATGACGAGTGATTGAGCATGTCGCGGTACTTGCAGAATTCCTCGCGCCCTTCCTTGCCTCCGAACGCCACCGCGGTCCACAACGCCAGCAGCGCCTTGCCCTCGTTGGACAACCGGTCAGCGAACACCACCGAGGCTGCGAACTTGCTGTCCTCCACGAGATTCACGATCTGCCGCCCCAGCATCACCGAGCGCTGTCGGCCGTTCTGGGGGGCACTGCTGATGCCGGTGAAGTAGGTGCGTGCCACCTCGCGGTCGAATGTTCCGTCGCGGATCATCGGCGTGCCCGCCGGCGCCAAGCCGATGGCGTCCTTGGGCACGCGGTAGTTCAGGAACACCTCGTCCGGCGGCACCTGGCGGCGCCACTTCGGATGCTTGTTCTTCGCGATCTGCTCTCGAATGGCAACCACTGGCGCGATCCCAGTGAAGGTCTTCACGGTGAGGTGCATCAGCTGCACGGCGTCGAACCTTCGCTTGAAATGCTTGCGGCTTCCGGCCACGAACAGCAGCGCCACCAGGTAGCAAACCATCACCACGGCTGCCAGCGGGCGGAAAGCCAGCGCGACCAACCCCATCCAGGACACGAAGCTCACTTTCCAAGGCGCCTGGGCGAATTCCTGCACCAGGCGAACCACCTCGTTCCAGCAGGCCAGGGCAAAGGGCGCGTCGACGAGCTTGTACATCGCCGCCACGTACAGCGCGGGCCGCAACGTCCCGAAGACGATGCGGTTTCCGGCAGTGATCCAGATGAGAAATCCGAAGGTAAACAGGATCGCGAGCGCCGCGCCGAGCGGCGCAAGCATCGTTTCGCGTTCGTCATCGTGGTGTCGTGCCATGGGGGATCACTTCCACAAGGTGGCCAAGGTGGCCAGGAGATAGCGCCAGGGGCTTGAGAGCCAATGAAGGTCCAGGATGAAGGAAGCCGTCGCGAGGCCTCCGGCCGTGACTCCCATCAGCAGCACGCGCTCGCCGAGGCCATGCCGCTGCTCGTTCAACGCGGGCTCCTCAAGGACGTCAGGCGCGAGAGCAGATCAGGCCTGCTCACGAAGGCCCGCAAAGGCACCAAGGTGCGCGACTGGAGCTGGAACTCCCACCAGGCGAAGCGGACCGCCTGCAGCACTCCTCCGGTCGCAAGAACGATCGCCACCGCAGCGAGCACCAGGACCACCCAGCCCTGCAGCACCAGCATCAGTCCGAGCAGGCCCAAGAAGCCCAGCCCCCCCGTGAGCAGTGCGGCGATCCGGGTGCGGCGCGCCGCCACCTGCTGGCTCTCGAGCGCCTCCTCGGTCCACCCCCAGGCCTCGACGGTCTGCTCGAACTTCTCGGCCGGTGACATCTCCGCAAGCAGCTCCGTCACTTCCTTGGCCGCGGCCTCTCGCTGTTTGCGTCCTTGCCGATTGGCTTTCGCCTGCTCTCGCAGCGATTCGGCGCTGCGCCGTATGTCGCGGGTCGGACGCAGCACCGGGTAGGCGAGCACCTTCAGCCACGAAGTCAAGCCGCCCTTGACCTTGCCCATCTACGCCCCCTTGCGGTGCTTGGCGTCGGCCTGCAGCGCCGCGATCATCAGTTCCAGGGCCTGCGGCGAAAGGATCTTGGCGAACTCCGCGCTGCGGCGCAGGTGCTCGCGCTGCCGCCGCAGGTTCGGCATGTTCTCAATGGCCGCCGGAGAGCGCGTCTCGATCAGCTTGGCCACCGCGAGCCTGTTGCGCCCGGAGAGGTGCGGCACCAGCATCGCATCGACGTAGGGCGCGATCTTGAAGATCTGCAGCGAGGTGGCCGAGGCGACCTCGTCGACGAACCGCTGGACCAGCTCCACCTCCTGGCGTTCCCTCGTGGGGTCAGCCGCGGAGCCGAACAGCACATTGGCCAGCTCGGACTGGAACGAAACCTGAATCGGGCCCTCCGCGCTCATCGGCGGGAGCCCCGCTGGCGGGGGTTGATCGTTGGCATTTGCTTGCTGCAGTCGCAGTTTGTACTATTGTAATGTCGCGGAACGCAATATAGGAGGTTCTCCATGTCCTCGCCAGTCAACCTTTCCAGCCTGTGTCGCCTCGCCGACGAAGGGTTCAACGCCGGCGTGCTCGCTCTGATCGAGCACCGGGTGCTCTCCCAGGCGATCGCGCTGCGGGAGATGAAGGGGTTCACCGCCCACCCTGCCATCGAGGTCAGGCAGCTGGCCGAGTCCCTGCTCCCGGTGGGCGAGCAGCTGTACCTGCTGTACACGCAGACGAAGGCGGGCATGGCGCGCGGGCCGGTGCAGGACCTCGAGGCGGTGTCGCGCAACCTGGCGCTGTGTGCCGAGCGCCTGGAGGCGACGGCCGTGCGTTCCATCGTGGCCACGCAGGGCCGGCCGCTGGCGGATCGCGCGCGCGCCGAGCAGGCGCTGGGCGAGCGCTATGCCCGGCTGCTGGAAGCCGCTCGCGAGCTCGAAAGCTCCGGCGTGATCCCGGTCACCCTGGAATTCGACCTGGCCAACCTCGGCCGGCAGCCCACCGGGCCGCTGTCTCCCTTCTACGACAAGGCCGTGGCCATCCTCGCCGAGCGTCAGTCCAAGGCGCCCAGGATGCGGGCGGCCGCCTGATCTCTGCATCGCGCTGCGATACGCTCGAACAGGTACTCACCATGTCCAGTGTCGTCAGCATCGAGCGCGCCGCCTCGCGGCGCGGCGTCACCCTCAACTTCCTAGGCAACCTCATGGTCACCCCCCCTGTCGAACTGGTCCAGATGCAACTCCCGATCGGAGCTGCCTCGGCGCCCACCTCCGTCCTGGTGCTGGTGATGGATCGCCAGCCAACCGGATGCCGCCTGCTGCTATCCGACGCGGGCGGCGCCCCCGCCGCGGATTTCCACTTGGTCAGTCCGGAAGGCCAGATCCCGTCCGAGTTCTCCCCACTTTCCATGGGCCAGCTGGCGGCGTTCCTGGCACGGCACGTCGAGGTGACGGACGCGGTGATCCACGCCGGCGGCGTGCAGCACGGGGACCTCACCATCGCGCGCGCCGTGCAGAGGGTGCTGCAGTCCCGCGATCTGGACCCTGCAGAGGCGCTGCAGGAGGCGCTCGATGTGTCGCGTAGCTGCGAGGCCTGGCAGTCCCGGATCGCGCAGGCCGCCCGCGACGTCGCCGCGGCCAGCTAACCCGCTTCCATGCTGCATCGCCCATCCGAACGGCCTCAGCGGCCGTCGATGGAGCTTCTCCCCCAGAGCTTCATCGACGACGTCCTCTCGCGTGTCGACATCGCCGATGTAGTCGGCAAGGTCGTGCAGCTGAAAAAATCCGGCGGCAACTTCTTCGGGCTGTGCCCCTTCCACGGTGAAAAGAGTCCCTCGTTCTCGGTCACTCCGGCCAAGCAGTTCTTCCACTGCTTCGGGTGCGGCAAGAACGGCAACGCCATCATGTTCCTGCAGGAGCACGCCGGCCTGAGCTTTCGGGAGGCGGTAGAGGAACTCGCCCACTCTGTGGGGATGGTCCTTCCCACGCAATCGCCCCTTGCCGCACAGCAGGCCGCGGAGCGCGAAGCTGCCCTGCAGCGGCTGGTCACGGCCAACCAGACCGCCTGGGCGTTCTTCCGGCACTGCCTGATCCACACCGCCAAGCCCAAGGACTACCTCAAGAGCCGCAGCGTCCCGGCGGAAGCCACCAACCAGTTCATGATCGGCTACGCCCCTCCGGAATGGCAAGGCCTCGAAGAGGCATTTCCCGACTACCGCACCAACAAGGCGCTGGAGGACACAGGGCTCGTGGTGGTCACCAAGGAAGGCCGGCGTTACGACCGTTTCCGCGATCGCCTGATGTTCGGCATCCGGGACCCGCGCGGGCGCCTCATCGGATTTGGCGGCCGCGAGCTGGATGGCTCGGAGGCGAAGTACCTGAACTCGCCCGAATCCCTCGCCTTCGACAAGGGCTCGGTGCTGTTCGGGGTCTACGAGGCCCGCGACGCGATCCGCACCACCGGCCGCGTGATCGTGACCGAGGGCTACCTGGACACCGTGGCACACGCCATGAATGGCCTGGCCGAGACGGTTTGTTCCATGGGGACCGCCTGCACAGGCAAGCATGTCGAGCGCCTGATGGCGCTGGCCAAGGAGACCATCTACGCATTCGACGGCGACGCCGCAGGGCGCAAGGCGGCTTGGCGCGCCCTGGAAGCATCGCTGCCGCAGGCCGACGACGTGCACACGTTCCGCTTCCTCATGCTGCCGGATGGCTTCGATCCCGACGAGCTGATCCTCAAGGAGGGCGCGGAGGCCTACCGGGCCCGCGTGAACGCAGCCCTCCCCCTCTCCACCTTCCTCATGCTGGAGCTCGCGCAGCGCCACAACCAGCTAGCGACGCCCGAAAACCGCGCGGGGTTCGTGCGCGAGGGCATGGCAATGATCAGCCGCCTACCGTACGGCACCAGGCTGTATCGCTTCCTGAAGCAAGAGGTCGAGCGCGGCAGCCAGCTCACGCACGCGGAGTTCGAGCACCTCGCGCGCCGGCCAGTGCAGGCCGCCGCTGCGGCGGCGCCCGCAGGCGCATGGGAGGCGTTGGCCGCCGCAGCCAAGGCGCAGCCTGCGACCGCAATGCAGCACGCCGAGCCAGTGCTTGACCTGCTGGAGCCGCGGCAGCAGGACGCCTTCTTCGCCCTGCAGTTCGACGCCTTCGGCCCGGCAGAGCGACCGTTCTGGATGGCGCTGTCGCAGGCCGTATGCGATCCACAAGCCCAGGACACCGAGAGCGACGTAGCAGCCGCGCAGCGAAGCCTCTTGGCGCGGTGCACGGAGGTCATCCCCGCTGAACGCGCGCGATCGCAGCAGCAGCAACTCCTGGAACGCTTCCGCCGGGGAGAGGTGGGCGGCGAAGAACTTCTGAGGTCAACCCTGCCGGGCGAGCGCGCCTGACGCCATCGCCGTCACCTACGCTGGTTCATCTCGGGCCGCCCAGGCGGGTGGCCAATCAAGTACGACTCGAGCGCCGGGATCAGGTACTGGCGCTCTGATGCGATCGCCAGTGTGTAGACGCCGGTGACCCCCGCGGCCTGCCACTTCTCGCGCAGCGTGTAAGGTCCGCCGCGGCGGACCGCCCGGATGACGTGCGCGGCGAGGCGTATGCCGAGTCCGGCCGGGATCTCGCGCTCACCCTTGCCGATGTAGACCACGGTTTCGTCTCTCGCCATCGCGTACACACCGGGCAGCTGGGGCTGCGGGATTGCCGTCTGCATTGACCACCTGTCGCTCCACCGTGGAGCGCAGCCCCATGCCTGCGGCCAATGCAGCGTGAAAAAGGCGTCGGTCGCAGATCGAAGTTCGTCCAGGGTCATCGCGTAAACAAAAAAGGAAGCGGCCCGAGGGCCGCGCAAGTCTTGGAGATCCCGAATTCTGCCGCTTCCGTCTGAGCCCGCCTATTTCTTTCCGTGCACGTCCAGCTTCGCTTTCAAGTCCTGCAAGGCGGCATCGTAGTTCAGGCCAGCCATCGCTTCCATCGCCGCGTCGTACGAAAGCCTGTCGGCGACGTCCACACCGGCCTCGGCGTTCGTGATCGTCTCGGTCCCGTAATACCGCCCCTCTGCGAGTCCCGTGGCAAGATCCTTCACCACGACCACCGCCCACCCGATGGAGCGGCTCTGCAGCACGGTGCTGGTCGAATAGATCACCACACCGGCATTGGCCGCCTTCAACTTCGCGCAGGCGCGCTCGAAGCCCGCAAATTGGAAGCCGTTTTCCACCAGTCGCGTGTTCAGGCGGCTATTCGTCGCGAACGTGATGTTGCAGTCACCAGCCTGCGCTCCTGAGGAGATCGCCAGACCAACGCCGAAGCACAGCACGATGATGTCCTTTTTCATTTAGAACGTTCCCTTCGATGTAATTCGGTTCACGCAGCAAGTTGCTGCTGCGACTGCGACGTTCGGGCCAGCGCGCGTTGCGCAACTTGCTTGTGCAAGTCCTGAGGATTCGAGCGGCCCAGTACCTTGCTGGCCTCGGCGAGCGGGTTCGGCGCGTCGACCAGCAGCACTCCGTCCACCATGGTCGCAACGTCGACGCGGGCGCGCCCCGTCTCGCGCTCCAGCGGCTGCATGAGGCGCCCCAACTGCACGTACAGCTCGGTGTCCTTGTGGCCATGTCGTTCCAGGCGCTGCCCCAGGATCGCCGCAGCGTCGCGGGTTGCCACCATGAGTTCCTCCAGGGGCAGTCGCGCGAGGTCGCGCAGGTCACTTTGACGCCGGGCCTTGGCCGCCCGCTCCATGAGCAACGCGAGCAGCCCGCCGCAGGCGAGCACCGCCATCAGCACTCCGCAGATCCAGGCTGCGCGCTCCCAGTTCGCCGCATGAACCGCGGCAACCTGATTCGCGTTCACCTGCGACATCCCCTTGGTCAGGCCGTCCAGCTTGCGATCGAGCGACTCCTGAAGGCCTTGCAGCTGCTGCGCCATGGCGGCCACGGCCGCCACTGCGCCGGGGTCGATGTCGGAGCCGTCCGCCGGCGAGGCAGGAAGGGGCGGGGCCCCCACGGTGCCGGCGGCGGGCTGCGGCCGCTGCAGCCCCTCGCGGATGTCCGCACGCAGCTTCTCCACCCGCTGCGGCGTGGAGGCGAACCGCAAGGTCGGGTCGGCGCGCTCGGCACGCGCCAGGGCATCCGCGGCACGGGCCACGTCGTTGGTGCGCGCCGCAGCAATCGCCATCCGGTACCAATTCAGAGCCGCATTCGGCTCGGTGCGGGCAATGTCGGTGGTGAGTTGAACCACACGGTCGTACTGCGCGTTGCGCAGCGCCAGGCGCGCGGCTTCGTGCTGCGCGGGGTCTGCGGCATGCGCAGCCAACATGGCGGCAGCGAGCGCTGCGCCCGCCGCCAGGCGCACCAGCAGGATCCTGGTCATCCCTGCATCCTTACTGCGATCCGGCGTAGCCGGTCATCGGGACCACGGTGCCGCCGTGGCTTTCCACCGGCGCCTCGCTGGGCATGTCGCGCGGCGAGATGCTACCCGCGATGACGACCCCGTGCTCGGCCTTGAGGTTCCCGTAGCGGGCGTCGCAGAACACCTTGGCGCCCTTGGCCAGCACCAGGACCTCGGCCACGTCCAGCACGTCGTCCTTGGCCCCACGCTTCACCGTTCCGGCCACTTGCACGCTGCGCGCGCGGATGCTGCCGACGATCTCCGCTCCCGCGTTGACGATCACGGCGCCGTCCGATTCGATCGTGCCCTTGAAGGCCCCGCTGATGAGCACGGACTTGTTGTCCCTCACCGTCAGCTTGCCCTCGAACAGCACGCCGCTGTCGACGATGGTCGTGATGGAGTCGCTACCCACCTCCAACAGCGTGTCCAGGTTCAGGTCGGTGCCGGACGGGGCGGCGATTTGGGATTGGTTCACTGAGTTTGCTCCTTGGCAGAAAGTAGTAGCGCAAATGCGGTTTGCGGCTATATCATCGCGCAAACGCCGTAAAGCAGCAACCTGCCCCAGATCAAACAACCGTCCCGCCGTTTTTTCCACGCGACGCACTCCGATGCCCTCACCCGATGTTCAGCCTGGATCTGAATACGTCCCCGCAAGGCGACCGGCCTGTCGCGGAGACCGGTGTCAGCCGCCATGGTGCTGCTCGGGCTCCGAGGTCGGCGAACACCTGCTCACCCGCTGGGCGCCGGCGGTGGCGACTCCTTCCTCCCCCAGCCGGAGGTGCCCGGCGACAGCCGCCGGCCGCCATGCGCGCATCGCAGGGCTCACCAGGCGGGCTCCCGTGCGCGGCAGCATCCACGACGCTTTGCAGGGCGCACTCCTCTTCGGCACTGAGGCCGCGGCCGCCGAAGCGATGCGTGTCCGCCACTCACTGGCCATGCCTTGAGGTAGACGTGGTCACCTGGACGTCACTGCTTCCTAAAATGCGGATCGACCGCAAAAAGGAATCCGGCCCCGCAAGGCGTGCCGGAGCAGGCAGTTTGCTACCCCTGTACCGCACCACATCCTCCGCAGCCCTCGTCGACGACGACGTGGACTTTCTCCACTCCATGGAGATGAGCTTGCCCATGGCATGGAACATCACCTGCCATTCGCACCCCTCTACCCTGGAAAAGCTGATGGAGCGTTCCAGCGCTCTGCGTCGCAAGGAGCAACAGGCCCTCTTCAGTTGCGTGGACGCCCAGGTGAGCACCGACGGGCACCCGATCGCCTGGCTGCTTCGCTTCCTTGCCACCCCCACCCGGTTCGAGCTGGTCGGACTCGTGGTGTCGGATTTCAAGATGCCGGCAGTCGACGGGGTGACGCTTCTGTCCCGCTACGGCTTCCCGGGCGTCCAGCGACTGCTGCTTACCGGCATCGCCGACAACGTCATCGCGGTGGACGCATTCAACGGCGAGAAGATCGAGGGCTTCATCCCCAAGATGAGCGCAGACCTTCCGCAGCGCGTGGAGGCAATGATGCGGCGGCACATGGCCAAGAGCGCGGAGATCCGCGGGCAGATGCTGGCCCGCGCGCTCACCCAGCAGGTGACGAACGTGCTCGACGACGCCGGTGCAGTGACGGCGATCACTGCGCTGTTGGCCCGCCTGCAGGTGGACGAGCACGTGATCCTCGGACACCCCGCGGGCATCCTCGCGCTCACCCTCGACAAGCGCGTGCTGTGGATCCAGCTGGATGACCAGGCGTCGCTGACGGAGCAGGCTTCGGAGCTGGCCGCCATGACCGACGCGCTTGATGCCTCCATGGTGAAGGCGATCGGCGCAATCACCGCCCACCAGGCCACTTCCAACCACCGCCTGCTCACGGAGGTCCCCAGCCTGAAGCTGGTCGCCGCTCCCACAGAAATCGTGTGCAAGGCGCCATGGACCACCGCTGCCGTGTTCGAAATCGACGGGCTTCCCCCAGACCTGAAGCCCAGGTTCCACGCAGACTGGCTCGCCACGCAACAGGGGAGCCTGTAACGGATGGCACGCGCCGTGCGACGCGCTTCGGATCGGCTGGACCCTGTGTCTGCGGCCGTGCAGGTGGAAGGCGAGGTCTTCCACATCTGCGGCCGCGTGGACGGCGCGGGCTACGCGTTCTGGATCGAAAAGCCCAGGGGCGAGCTGCTGCAGCACATCAACCTGCCGCTGCAGCTGGCCGCCGGCCAGTGGCCGCAGGGCGACGTACTCGCGGTCGTCGGGGACGATCCGCTGCTGCGCACCGTGGCCCTGGGCTCCGGCTGGTTCGGCGACACAGGGCGCAAGCAGCGCCACGGCTCCTATGCCGAGCCGCTCGAGGTGTGGAGCATCACCGCCAGGTGCCTGGAGCTGTTCGGGCCCACCGGAGAGGTCCGGGAGGCCGAGCAACCCGCGGACGATGCGCTCGCGCTTTTCAGCGACGAGCTGTCGATCTACCTGACCCGCTGGGCGAACAACCATATCCGCTTCGGCGTCAGGGCAGCGATCGTGATGGGGCCTGTGCCCCAGTCGCATGACGCCAAGCAGCGCGCGCTCCTGGGATCCTCGGACCCGGCGTTGAAACGCAGGGCGGCAGCATTCATCCGCCCCGCCGTAGACCCCAACGATGCGGACTCGCTGGTGACACCGCTCGATCTGGTGCAGGCGAAGGATGGCTGGATGCGCGCGGCGGCAGAGGCGGGCTACCTGGCCGGCGTGCAGGTGTCGGTGCCAGCCGTGGCGGGCCGGACGTTCGAGGTGGTGCCCCTGTGGCGAGAAAGTTTCCCCAAGGGGGGCCACACCGTCGCGGTGTCCGCGTTCGCCGCGTGGCCGAAGATGCGCGAGAGCCTGGCGCGCGACGGTCCCTTAGCCGAGAGCACTCGCGAGGTACTGATCCTCACGGCGGCCGGCAACACCGCGGCGCAGGTGGCAGAGATCATGAATATGAGCGAGTCGGGCGTGCGCCACCATCTGAAGATGGCCAACGCTGGGCTCGACGCCCGCAACGGCTACGGAGCAGTGCAGCGCGCACAGCTGCGGGGGATCCTGCCCTGATCAGAGCGGGCGGCCGGTGACGGCGGCCATGCGAATGAGGGATTTCAGGCTGTTGTAGGCCAGGCCTTTGGCGAAGGCGTTGGGGGCTGCCGCCAGCAGCGCGCGCAGCACCTCGACGTCGGCTGCATCGCAGGCACACTCGAATTCGTCCATCCACAGCTGCGCAGCCTGCTCCATTTCTGCGAGTTCGGGCAGCACCAGGCGGCCGATGTCGGCCTCCAGGTGCATGCACTCCAACCAGCTCCCATCGTTGGCCTGCGACTGCATCGGCGGCGCCACCGGGGCGACCGAAGCGGCAACCGGACGCACGAAGCCCTCGGTAGGCGCCGGCGCCATGGCCATCGTCGGGCGCCCGGCCGACTGGGGCTCCATCACTGCGAGTGCGTTCATCTGCGATTCCCTCTTTGTTGTGCGAGCCGCGCTTGTGATCGCGACTTGTTGCTCTTTGCAACACGGAGATGACTGTCGCACCGTTTCAGCGCCTGTGGAATGTCCTCGGGCCGCAGGGAAGCGCCCTCACTATCGGTTCCGATAGCGTTTCCTCAAATAAAGCTGTGCGCGCCCTAGCATTTGCGTTAGATCAAATGAGAGATCGGGTGCCAAGGACGCTGCTCCGCTGTCTACAAAGTGCCGAATCCTTGCGCTCTCCGGTGCGCGCTCGCGATCGATCAGCGCCAGCGGCTTGCAGCCTCGTGCTGGCGAGTGACTGGACGGGGGAAAGGCGGCGCGATGCAGCAGAAACCCACAGGAACTGTGGATAACTTCGGCGGCAACGGCTGCTTCAGGCCGCGAGGGCCGCCTGCTCTTCGGAGACGCGGCTCCAGGTCATGGCCGACGTGTTGTCGGCATCGATCAGATCCAGCGCCTGGTCGTACGCAAGCTCCAGTGCTTCGTGGGCGGTGAGCTGGGGGTCAGCCTCCATGTAGAGGATGGCGCGCGCCAACAGCGTGGGGGAATGCTCGCCCTGGCTTTCCTGCAGCACGGCGCGCGTGGCTTGCAGCCGCGTCTGCGCGAACTCGCGGAAGGTGCCCAGCAGGGTCAGGCGCTTGCACGCCGACACCGGCACCAGCATCGGGTGCTCGAGGTTGATGCCGTCGATCCACAGCAGCATCTCGCCGTCCACATCGATCGCCTGGCATACCAGCGAGACAGCTGGGTGAGCCGGTCCCGGACGGTAGGTGACGGAGAAGAGAGAGTTCATCTGGGTTCAGCGTTCGCGCGGACGTTGCGATTGCGCCGTCTCCACGGTCGCCTTCGCTTCGATCTGCGCGCTCACATGCTCCATGGCCGGATCGTTGGGAAAGAGAAAGCGCACATCGTCGGCGAGCCCCATCTGCAGGCCCACCAGCGCCTCGTTCGCCTGTTGCGGCGTGACCTCGAAGCCGCCGGCCAGCGGCGCCAGGTGGGGGGCGAACGCAACGACTTCGCGGCGCGCCGCGGCTTCGCCGACCAGGTGCGGCGACAGTTCCTGCGACAGCGTGCGTCGGGCGATCGCGCCATGGAAGGACTCGCTGGTGTGGGCGGCAGACAACATGGCTCTCACTCTTGGTAGTCGATTCGGTCAACTCATGTTGGCAGGAATTTACCGCAGTTGCAAATGCTCGCGTATGATCATGCCTAATCAGCCTGTCGCATGGTACACCTACAAACCGCGTTTCGCCATTTCAAGGGGACCGAGAAGCAGCCCGAGACGCCCGCCGGCGGCGCTCACAAGCTGCCTTCGAGGCTCATCGACCGCAGCAGCGAGTCGATTGCGGCCTCCGTCGGTGAGAGCGACCCCTATGCCGAGGGCTATGAAGCCGGCGAGGACCTCGACAACCCGAAGCCCTGCCGGTTTCGGGACGGCTTGAGTGCCCGCCTCTGGCGCAACGGGTTCAACGCGCGCATCCAGGAGCACATCGCCAGGCGCATGAGCGCCGGCGGCCTGCACGCCAGCCTCTGCGACTGAACAAGTCTCAAGCTTCGGTTGGCTGGGCCAAGCGATCGAGTGTGAGGATCAGGTCCTTCAACAGCCGCACCATCTCCACCCGCGCCTGCCGGGAGTTTCCATCCGTGGCGATGCACAGCGCAGGAATTTGCGTTTCCCCTTCGTCGCACATGTCCTGGGGACGCGCGTCCCCAGGCCGCAGGCGGCTGCCCAGGCGCTCCATCTCACGCATCACGGGATCCAGCAGCATGTAGGCGCGCTCGAGCGTCTCGAGATCCTCGAACTGCACCGTCCAGGTCACCCTTCGCTTCGTCGACGACTCCACCACGGTGCAGGTCAGCGGGAAATGCCAGGTGCGCGACCCCTCCCCCGTGAGGGCCAGGCGAAGCGCTGCCTGCACAGGGCCGTCATAGGCCATCCCGAATCTTGTGAGCTGCCGCCGGAAGTCGTCGTAGTCGAATGAGCCCGCTCCAGCGTCGCCCGGCAAGCTGCTGACGAACGCGATGTCCACCTCGTTCGCTACAGCCTCTGCGGTGCTGTCTGCGATCCCCACCACCCTGCCAGACAGGTCCAGGTCGGGTTCACCGCGACCGGCGTTTGCCACCATCCGCGCGCCTGCGGCGGCTTGCTGCAGCACGGCCCGCATCTCGCCGCGGAAGGCCCACGGCACCAGCAACATGCTGAAGCTCTCGTGGTGCAGCAGCCTGGCGTCCGGCAGCCGGATTCCGGTGGCATGCATGATCGAGGAAATCGTCTTGCGCAGCGCGGTGCGATCGGCGGCGCTGCCGCCCATGATGGCACCCATGGCGTAGCGCGTTGAATTGCGCAGCAGCGGCTGCGTGCACGTCTGGCAGCACAGCCCCTCCGCGTACGAGCCTTCGGCGCCGGCGCTCGCCCAGAATGTCTCGCAGCGCGCGGACTGCGGCACGCTGAGCTCGTGATGCGCAGCGGCTTCGCGCAGCTCCACGGCCAGCCGGACTGGGTCCCTCAGCATCGGGTCAGGCTCCAGTGGCGCCCCGTGCAACGGCGGGCAGCGCCGGCTGCGGTCGGGCCCGGGCCTCGCTACGCTCCAGAGCGTCCAGGCGCCCCCAGTGGCGCAGACCTGCGAAGCTCTTGAAGGCGAAGTAGGCATACAGGCAAGCCGAGACCAGGCGGCCGCTGCTGCCGAAGACGAATACGGCCACCACGTTGCCCACCAGCCAGAATCCGAAGCCCGCCTTGTTCCGGCGTGCGATGTATTCCTGGCCGATGATGGACATGAGGACGAAAAGCAGCTCGCCCACATCCACCCAGGTGACCTTCTGGTACCAGGCCAGCGCGTACTGCACCAGGTCTGCTGTGGGGAGGTTCATGGCCGGCCTTTTGCTGAGTTAGTAGAGTTTGCGGCACTATATAGGCGCAATCCGTTATGCCATTCTATGCGCGTCACTCCTCACCGCCAAGCAACCGCTCAGGATGCCTCGCCGCGCCTCACTGCGCCCGTTTGATCCAGCGATTGTCGTGTGCCATCATGGGGCGCAAATGAGATTCAAAGCCGTATTCGCCGACATCGATGGAGTGATGCATCGCCCGCCGAACTCCCGTGGTCCGGACAGCGTCGCCGCGATCGCCCTTGCGTCGGGCACGCAGTTGCGCGAGCAGGGGCTGTTCTGCTGGACCGAACACCTCGAACAGGCCTTGGCCGAAGCCGACGAGGCCACCGGCGACGCGATCGTCCTGGTGATCCACTCCTCCTGGCGCAAGCAGCCCTGGGTCAGCATGCAAATGCTGCGCGAAGCGCTCGGCCCTCTGGGGCACCGCCTCATGGCGATCACCTCACCGGATCTGGAGCGGGAGGCCTCCATAGTGGATCTGGCCGAACGCGCCGGCATCGACGACTTCATCGTGATCGACGACGCGTCCGCGGAGTTTTCGCCGCGGATCAAGAACCTGGTGGTGACGAATCCGCTGCGCGGTGTCAGCGATCCCGGGGTGCTCGCCGCAGTGCGCGACTGGGCCGGCGCAGGCCGCGCTCGCGTCGAGCGAGCACTCAAGGTACCCGTGGCTTAGGCGCCTCTTCTCGATCTCCGCGACCGCTTTGGCAATAGGCTCGCTGCCGATCGCCAGGATGCGCACCATCCCCAACCTGTTGCCCTTGCCGCCGTTGACGGCCGCCAGTATCGTGTCGCCGAGCAGGTCGACATACACCCACGCCTCGAAGTAGCGGTCCCTCGTCTCCCAACGGCGAATCCCTGGCAACATAGCGGTGACCTCCTATATGCCATTTCAGGCATATAGGCACTGTACGCGCATCCAGGAAAAATGGGAACATGCAGATTGTGCCTCTTTGTTGACTCTCTTTATGTCTCTTTCAGACTAAGCGACATCCTAGGTCGACTCTTGTGGAGACCCGACCGAACGGCACCGGAGGTCCGACCTCAGGGCTGCTTGCAGGTTCCGACTGGGGGTCAACTTGTTGGGGTCGACCGTCTGAGCATCGCCGCCCTATTCCTGGAAGAACAGGAGCATCTGCCTCTTGGTCGTGACGACTCGATTGTTTTCGGGGTCCACCTGCAGCAGCTTCTCCCCTGACGGGAACACCTGGCCGACGCGGACCGTTCCTCCATTGAGCAGCACCACGGCGCCCTTCTCGAGCGACTTCACGCCCGCCTTCTGCGCCGGTGCGCCTTCGATGCGCGCCTTCATGGCCAGCACCAGTTCCTCACCTGACACGGCCTCCGTCGGCGCTGGCCGCGTGACCTTCTGTTCGACGGAGGACGGAATCTCCGCCTGGCGCGCGGCCTCCGCCTGGGGCAACTGCGGCTTGGCCGCGATCGTCATCGCAGGAAGTGGCATGGCTGCCGGCGCCGCGGCGGCCGACTTCGTCGAAGTCCTGGCATCAGTCCGCGCCTGCCTGGCGGGCACGGGGGACAAATGCGCCGCCGGCGCTACTGAATGAGTCGCTGACGTCGCAGGGGTCGCCGCCGGGACGCTGGAGGCTACCGGTGGCTGCGGCACGGAAGCGAGCGAGTCATACGAGGCAGGCGAGTGCTGCTGCACCAGGAGCTCAAGCAACTGGATGCGGGTGTTCTTGCGGGCAAGCTCGCGCGCAATCGGCTCGGCGTCCTGCATGAACACGTTGAGCGCAACCAGCGCGCCACCCGCGGCGCCCGTGACCAACGACAGCAGCAGCAGCGCCGCGAGCTGCCAGGACATCCACCCATGAACACGCAGCCTCACTCCAGGCTCCGCATCGTGCCGGCGAACGTCTTGCTGTGGATCGCGAACTGGCGAGAGGTAAGCGTGGCGCGGCCCACTGCGGTGCTTGAGACCGCGATCATCAGCGCACCGCGCAGATCGGAAGGTTCGGAGCTGCCGACAGAGCGCACCGTGCCGCAGACGTAGATCATGGGTGCCTCGGCTTTGCCGCAGAACGAGCTGCCTTGTGCAAAAACGAGCGAGCCCTCGGCGCACCGGATCCGCCCCTTGACACTGCCGTAGATCAGCGCGCCTCCAGGCAGATCCAGATCTCCTGCCAGGGTGGCGCCGACGGGCAGCACGAAACACACATTGTGCTGCTGCAGGTCCACCCGTAACACGTCAGGCGCAAGGTGCGGCGCAGGGGCGGGAACCGAGGAAGCGGGAACACTGGCGAGGATTGCGCTCATGGAGCGGATCTCCGAAGGGCTGGGGGAAGCACCAGGGTGGCGCTGCTGAGGACGGCGATGCGGCGCGCGGGCTGCACCGACAGAAGCACGTCGCCGTTGGGCAACTTGCCGCCGGGCGGCACGGTGACCCGGCCCATCGCCGTCGCGACCACCAAGCCCTGATCCGAAACGTCGACGGCGCTCCACACCGGCAGACTGGGGCTTGCCAGGTCGCTGGAGAGGTGCCGGCTTGCCGTCAGCGCGCCCGCGGCGAAGGCCAGGCCGACCAGCAGCACGGCGGCAATAGCCAGCATGCCGCGGGCTTGCCGCCGATGGACCGCCAGCGACTCCAGCGCCTCCGTGGGCGAATCGGCCACCATCACCTGCGCGATAGCGGGATGCGTCCACGCGGGCAGCGCGGGCTCCTGCGCGAAGCCAGTGAGTTCCACGCAGTCCGTCCCGTGCAAGGCCTTGACCAGTTCCAGGGCGTCGACCACTACGCCGTCCATCTGCCGGAACGTGCCCAGACCCAAGTGCTCCGGCGCGGCCGGCCGGGCCGCGGCCGCCAAGTCACGCAGCTTGTGCGTCGAGTCAGGTGCGGCGTCGGACAGGGGGGGGCTGGCTTGCATTCTTTTATGCTCTGCGCGATGATACAGCTACAAACTGCCACCGGATAGCCTCGTTGCGCAACGGCTGACCGCGCGCAGCGCCGCCGCACCTCGTAGACCACCAGTGAACACCCTTCCGCACCTCACCGCGGCGCCGGCAGTCAAGAGCCCGGCGCACTACTACTTCTGCCCCACATACGCCCGTGGCGAGCCGCGGTTTTTGCTGCTCGTCGGCGCGAGCTGGACGCCGAGGCTGCGTCAGCACCACGGCATCAACGACACCCCCTTCTTCAGCCGGGAGGCCTACCCCGGGGAGCCGGAGCACTACGCGAACAGGCATCCCTGGGGTTGGGTGTTTACCGCGCCTGGGGTCCTGTCGTACGAGCGCGACAGCAAGCGTCTGTCCAGCCAGCAGCTGCAGCAGCTGGCGAGGCTCCTGGAGGAGCAGCTGGCCACCGTACCGTTCGCGCCCGAGGCGGTCCAGGGGCTCGCCACGGCAGCCCGTGAGGCGGTTCGGCCAGCCCTGGCGGCATGACCGACCGACGGCATGTCCTGGTGGCGGGCTTTGCCCTGCTGGCCTCCGGTGTGAGGCGCCCCTCCTGGGCCGCCGGCAGCGCCGGCCGGTTCGCAGACGACTTCTGGAAGCGGCCGCGCCGCATCATGCTGCAGCAGGCCAAGAGCGGCGAGCGCATCGAGTCGACCTACTGGTCCGACGGTGAGCTGCTGATGCCGGAGTACACGCAACTGAGCTACTTCATGCGCGACCGCGTCACCGGCACGGGGGTGTACGTCCACCCCGTGCTGCTGGACATCCTGTACGGGATCAACGGCTGGCTCGCCTACTACGGAGTGCGCTCCCCGGTGATCCTCACCAGCGCCTATCGAGATCCGCGGCGCAACCTCGCCATCGAGGGGTCCGTCCGAAACAGCTTGCACACCCACGGGGATGCAGCAGACATCGTGATCCCGGGCGTCAACGCCCTGCAGGTCGCCCGATTCGGCATGTGGTTGGGCGGAGGCGGCGTCGGCTGGTACCCCGGAAAGCAGTTCACCCACGTCGACCGGGGGCGACTGCGCTCCTGGCGAGGATGACCACACCCATGCGCACCTTCCTCCGAAACAGCTTCTGCGTCCTCTTCCTGCAGCCTGCGGGCTTCATCGACCTGCATCCCAGCACGCTGCGCGTGGAGACCGTGATCGCGCTGCTACTGAACGCCTGGATCTCCATTGCCCTTCCGGTCGAGACCGTGATCGCTTTCTACGTGCTGGGCATCTTCGCCCTATGCGTCGAGCCGGCGTTTATGGCCCGCACCTACGGACACGAAGGAACCTGGCGGGCCGCATTCGCATTTGCCTGGTGCACGGTGGCCGCGGCAGCACTGAGCTCCCTTGCAGACTCATTCCTGGTGAACGCGGCGCTGGTCGTCTACGTCTTCCTGGCCATCAGCATGCATCGCCTGCGCCGCAGGTCTCCATCCGTCGCGCAGCGCCCCACCCCCAATGAAGAATTGACATCAGGGGTGATGTGCCCGAGTGCGAGTCCGTTGCCGGCACACGAAGTCGCCTTCACCGCCCACGGCGAGGTCCTCGTGCTGGAAACTGGCCCGACCATCGGACTTTGGAGAGGGATGCCGATCCCCGACTACCTCGTGGTCGAAGGCAACCGGAAGTGGGTCTTCAGCTCCACTTTTGACTTCAGGCCCGACCACCGCCCGCAGGACAACCAGCTCGTGCTGAGGCCCGGCCTTCTTTACGAAATCGTGCAGTAGTTAGTGGCGAGCGTCCGGGCCATCCGCCCGCAAGGCGGGTCGCGCGGCGACCGAGTGATCGAGCACGCAACCCCGCGCGCCGCCGCAGCTCAGACCGGCTTCGGTAACAGCCCACGCAGTTGGTTCAACCGATCCGGATGGATCCCAGCGCAAGCGGGCTCCTTCAGCGCGGCATCGAGGAGCCGAAGCTGTGCCTCGCGCACCGGCTGCATCACGCTTCCCATTTCGTGCGCTCCGAAGGACTGCAACTGGCCAAGGACGGCGGTGTAGTTCGCGGCGGCGGGCAGCTCCTGCGCGAGCTCCAGCGCAATCAGCACGTCCGTCGCCCCCAGCACGATCGCGGGCGCCAGCGGCTGAGAAAGGTCGACCCCCAGGCTCATCAGGGCCTCGGAAACCACGCGGCGGTCGATCTCGACGTCAGCGAAGGCGCAGCTCATGGGATCCTCCATCTCAGGCCAATGCGCGCTCGCGCACGGGGGAACGCTCCTGCGCCGCTTCCTCGACATCCCCGCCCAGAAGCATGTCGCGAAGCACAGGGTCGATACCGGCCGGGGCAAGGCGCTGCGGGGCGTGGGCGGGATCGATCCTCAGCAACGCGCACACCTGCTCCGCCTCGCGGCCACCCACGGTGAGCACGGTCCCCGAACGGGCCACGGTGAGCGCGCCTGCACCAGCGGCCCAGAACGTGCCGCCTTCGGCGATCAGCCTGGCCGCGAGCGCCGATCGCTCGTCCATCATCAAGAACTTGACGCGAGTGGCAAGCGTCACCATGAAGTAAGTCTCCCGAACCGGAAGTGGCAGCAAACGCAATCAGTAGCCCAGCGCCTTCGCGTTGCGTTGCCGGTACTCCCGCGCGGTCTGCTCCATCCGGTTCGTGATGTCGTTGAGGTTGTTGGCGATGGCGTTGCTCTGCTGCGTCGACCACGCCGCCCGGTTGGCCATATCGCTGTACGTGGCGCGCGGGTCGTAGTTCGGATCCAGGCGGCGGCGCTCGGCCTCGTAAGCCGCGTCGCGTTGCGCCTGGTCGCGCGCCTGTCGCGCGGCCTCTTGCGCACGGCGCTGTTCCTCGGCCGCCTGGTCGATGGGGCGGCCCAATCGGCCTCCCAGCACCTCGCCGATCACGCCAGCGATCCGTGCTGTGGGCGAAAAGACACCGCCGCCGCCCGCGGCGTTGCCCAGGACGGAGCCG
The DNA here is from genome assembly GCF_037890035.1 of Ramlibacter sp. AN1133. Lineage (NCBI taxonomy): Bacteria > Pseudomonadati > Pseudomonadota > Betaproteobacteria > Burkholderiales > Comamonadaceae > Ramlibacter > Ramlibacter sp. AN1133. The sequence continues at coordinate 162,839 of NZ_JBBKTQ010000009.1, read as the reverse complement.
ATGGTGCGACCGGCGCTTTCGTACTCCGAGCCCCACGCCCGCGCGGCATCGGGCGTGAGCCCCGCGGCCACTCCGATCGCCACGAGCGCGGCGGAACTGGCCAGGCTCTTGCGGATAGAGGTGCGAGCGGCTTGCAGCAAGTTCGAGGTCATGGCTGTTCTCCCGTGAACTGGTTCAGGCGAAAGCAGGCGAACTGGGAAGATGAGGCAGGCGGGTGTTGCGCGCTTCATGGCGCCGGCCCCAGGCGCGAAATCCCAGCGCGCCCTTCGTGCCCATCACCAGCTCGAGGTGATGAATCTGCTCCAGGTCCATCTTCTCGTGCCGATCGAGGTCGCACACCGTCAGGCCCACGGCGTCCACCAGGCTGTGGATTCCGGGCGGGAATTCGCCAGATCGCTCGTAGAAATCCTGCAGGGAGGCGTTGCTGAAGCGGCAAATGCGCCAGGTGGCGGACACCTTCTCCTCGGCGACTTGCGAAGCGGACTCCAGCAGCGGGGCCATGAGCCTGCGCGTAGCGTCCGTCTCCACACGGATCACCAGCGGACCGGCTGCTACCCTGGCGAGCCACGCAGCGACCTCCATGGCCAGCTGGTCGCGTCGGACAAAACGGGTGCGAGGCACGCACCGCAGTTTCAAGCCCGCGCGCTGCTCTCCCGTGAGCGCCGCGCATGCATCCACGACCTCCGCATAGAACCACGGACCCTTCGTCTGCATCAGCGCCACGCTGAGCAGTTCGCCGGCGGCGCCAGGCGCGGTCGTCGCCGCGGCGTAGAAGATGTGATTGGTCACGGAGTTCATGTGCTGGCGAATTTGCTTACCCAGTTTGCACCATTGTATAGATACCGATTCGATTATGAAAATGGGCGATAGGCGAATCCCAGCAGCCTGACGCATCCCTTACTCAAGACGGCATCCTCATTCGAAAGGATGAGGGCGTATGCACATCACAACGCCTCGCGCACCGACCTTGATCTATGTCTGATTCGTGACAAATCCGCCGGCGAGAATTTCAGGCTGCTCTCGAAGTACGCACTGCGCTCCGTGCCACCCAATCTCGCCTCCCACTTTCACGCCCTTCTGTCCATGGCAGAAGACGGAAAGAGTGCCGGTCGTTCGGGCACGCCCCGCGTCTTGGCTCTACGGCGGCTGTTGCAGTGGTTGGTGAACCTCTATCGGCACTTCGAGGCCTACCACACGTATGGGCGCCCCCGCCTCAAGCTGATCGGCGTGGTCGGCGGCCTGACCTACGTGTCCTTCTACTTCCTGCGGTTCGTACGGCCCAATCCCGACCCACTCGACGACTGGCCCACGCGCCTAGTGGCGATCGTGCTCATGGCAGGCCTGGCCCTCCAGGACTACTGGCCCGTGCGCCTGCGTAAGTACTTCCTGCCGTTCGCCTACTTCGCGATCTGCTACTCGCTGCCCTTCTTCTGCACGTTCCAAGCCCTCAAGCGTGGGGGCGGGCTGAGCATGGTGTCCAACCTGTTCATGATGGTCTGCTTCCTGACACTGCTGATGGACTGGCGCAACTTGATCGCCTCCATGCTGGTGGGAATTGGGAGCGCGTTCGTGCTGTTCCGGCTCGCATACCCTGAACTGCCGATTCCCTACAACGTCCTGGACCAGTCGCCCGCGATGGTGGTGATCGCCATCTTCGGCTACATCTTCAAGGTGTCCACCGAGCAGGTGGAGACGGAACGCAAGCTCGCGGCGCGTCAGGCGGAAAATGAGCGCAGGATCGCCGCGTTGCGGGACAGCATGGGCTTCCTGGCTCACGAGCTGAACACGCCGCTGGCCACGGTCCGGCTCAATGTCGCGGGCCTGCAAGCAAGCCTCAAGGGGGCGGAGGCCACCTCGGCTCCGAGCGGATTTGTCATGATGCGCGAGCGGCAACCGCGGGAGTTGGCGAACGTGCTGGAACGCACTGAGCGAGCGGCACTCTTCTGCCAAGCAGTCGTCTCCAGCATCGTCCAGACCGCGCGCGACACCTTCCCGAAGGCCTCCAGCGAGTCCGTCTCCGCAATCGGCATGCTGACCGCACTGCTGCGCGACTACCCCTTCGAGAATGGAGAGTTGCAGTGCGTCTCGGTCTCTCCCAGGGTGAACTTCGTGATCGCAGACGCCAGGCGCGACCTTCTGTTCCTCGTACTGCGCACCATCACCAAGAACGCACTTGCCAGCCTGCACGGGCAGCAGAACCCCCGACTGGAGATCGAAACGGGAGTTCGCCTGACCGAACTGGGCGAACGTGGCTGGATCCGTTTTTCCGACAACGGCCCAGGGATGGCCAAGGACCTGCTTGAGAAGGTTTCTCACGAACCCGTGAACAGCGAGGACGGCGGCTTCGGCATGGGCCTGCTGTTTTGCAGGCGGGTGTTGGAGAGCTTCGGCGCCAGCCTGGACGTCACCTCGGAGATCGATGTTGGTACCAAGGTGGTGCTCGAGTTCACCACAGAGCCCTCCAGTACCTTTGAGAGCTCGCCCACCCCGCTGCGGTGAGCAAGCGATCGCGCCGCCGACTCAATTCGAGTCGACCCAGCTTCCGCCGCCCATTGCGCTGATGCACTGCCGCAGATGGCACAGCGCCAGGTCTGTTTGACGCTGTTGACGGGGGGCATTAACTTGGGTTCAAGGTCATCGGACTTTCCGCGTTGAGCAAGAGGCAAACACGCGGCACATACACAACTTGGAGGGATAGCATGAAGAACCTGGTCCTCACTGCGGCGGCGATTGCGACGGCCCTGATCCTGAGCGCTTGCGGTGGTGGTGGCGGCGGCGGAGACGGATCCGCCACCAGTGGCACGACGGTGGGCGCCGGGACCACGGGCAGCACCACCGGCACCGCCGGCACCACGGGCGGCACGACCGGAGGCACGACCACCCCGGCAGCGACTGATCCCGGCATCGCTGTCGTCGCGTTGGCTGCGCCGAACTACACCGTGGCCGACTGCGCACGCTTCACCAACGATGCGGCCGCCGTTGCGGCGCTGGACCTGTCCAACACCACGATCAAGCAGATCAACGACTACCTGCAGGCAGTCGACGCCGACCACGCCTACAAGGTCTTCATCCGTCGCCCCTACGACTTCGCGAACTGGATCGCCAGCCTCGGCGGCAGCGTCAACTTCCTGAGCCTCGGCATTGCCACCCACGAGACCCTGCACATGACCGATTCCGTGCTGCGGCTGTGCGCGCCGGCGGGATACAAGACGCTGTTCCTGGGCAACATCGTGGACACGGGCCTGCAGGGCGGCGACACCGCCTCCACCAGGATCGTCGACACGATGATCGACACGGCGCTCAAGCCCGAGCCGCGCTTCGCGACGTATATCACCGGCGCGGCCGCCGGCAACGACTTCACCGTGCTGCTGGACGAATTCGCCGCCTACGCCGGCGCGGCGCGCACGACCACGCAAGCGCATGCGCTCGGCAAGCTCGCCCTGCCCTCAGGCAGCCTGGACTCCGACCTGGGAGGCACCGTGAATTTCATGGTGTTCCTGGAGACCTATCTGAAGGCGGCCCGCCTGAACAACGCAGCCACATACGACACGATCCGCACCAGCGCCGCCACCAAGGCAGCGATCCAGACGATCTGGACGGCCGCCGAGAAGGCTCTTGTGGACTCCTACCCGCTGGTGAAGGCCGGTAGCTTGACGGTCAACACTGCGTATTTCAGCGCTGCCTATTCCGGCGCGCTTCTGTCGGAGCTGGATGCGATCGGTATCTCGCACGCCACGACGGCCTCCTGGAGCGGAACCTATCTTCCCTAGGGGAGGGGTCGACGGGATAGGATTCCGAAGGGGGCCAGGTTGGCCCCCTTCTTCATTTGCCTGAACGGCGGATCTCCGGTGAGTAGACTGCACACCGCGCATTCCAAGCCCGCGAGGTTTCGACTGCCATTGCGAACCGGGCACTCCAAAACGAAAAACCCCGCCATGCGAGGCGGGGTCTTTCGGCGGAGTGCAGCGCCTTACCGATAGATCACATTCGAGTAGGTCACGGACCAATCGGTGGGACGACCGTAGTAGTCGAAGCTGCTTGGACACGCGACGTACGTTCCCGGGAACGAACTCGCAGTGATCGGAACGCACATGTTTCCGGGGTAGCCGGCCGCGACCCAGTACGACGACCAGGACATCCGCCAGGACAGGTATCCGTTGCCGTCCAGGTAAGCGTACATGCAACCCGGATCGCCGCAGGCGTACCTGGTCTGGCCCGCAAACGCTTGCGACCACGGCCTGTTCCAGCCCTGATTGGTGTAGGCGCTGTAGCCGTAGTTGTACGCGCTGTTCGCCGTGCTGTTGGCGGAGACCGCCGTGTTGTAGGCGGTATTTGCCGTGCTGTTGGCCGTGACGGCCGTGCTGTACGCCGAGTACGCCGTGTTCGCGACGTTGTTCACGTCCGTCTTCGTCGCGTAACCAGACAGGTCCACCGGAGTGATCCCCACAACGGCGCGAACACCGGAATCGGTCGACCCGGCAGGAGCCGGAATGGACTGCGCTGTTGCGGCGAACGACGCCACGAGAACCGCGACGGCAGCGATGTTGTGCATCAGTTTCATTTCAGGGACTCCCCCTTTGCGAGAAACGCAGGTTGCACCTAGATTCTATTGAGAACTACGCGTAGAAGCAAAAGACGTTGGCCAAGGCACGCGCGTTGGGGCTACCGGTCAGCAGACCGCCGCTACCGTTCCTCAGAAAGACCTGCCAAACGGCGCCGGTGTCGATCGCATAGGCCGCAAAGCCGCCGTCGCTAGACGCGTAAGCCTTGGGTACCAGCTGGATGACCGACGTGGCCGACATCCCTGCCGCCGGCGAACAGACAGGCTTTGAAACCTGGCCGCTGCCGCCCCAGCCGATGTCGGTCACCTCGTAGGACTGCACGAACACCAAGTTGGTGGTCACATCCCGCAATCGCATCCAGCGCGCGCCGCCGCCGGCCGGGTTAGTGCGACAAAGCAAAGCCTCGTTGGCGTTGGCGGTGTCGTACGCGACGTGACCCGACTGCGCGCAGGCCGCACCCGGAGTGGCCGCCTGGAAGAGATCGGAGACTGCCCGCCAGGCGCCGCCCGCGCAAAGCAGCTTTGCGCCGGTGCCGTCGTCCGCCATCGCTCCGTTGGGCCCACAGGCGCCTCCTAGCGCTGCGAACTCCATCAGCGTCCTCCAGGCGGAGCTCCTGCAGGTAACGAGCCCGTTAGGGTTGCCGCGCGCGATAGCGCCCTCGTCGGCGGCCGCACACGCAGCGCCGGCTGCGTAACTTCCCGTAGGGAGGATCCGGTCCGCCACTGCACGCCCTGACGTGCGGACTTCGCCGACCCCGCCGGCGACTCCGACATAGGCATAGTTCCCGTTGGCGCCAGTGAATGCCGCCGGAGCCGTCGAGGCAAGCACACTGCCGCTCACGACCACGTCGGGCGCCCTGGCGCCGCCGGTGTACCCGGCGGGAAGATCATTGGGGTCTGCACAGCCGAACCCCGCGCGTCCTGTTGCGGCGAGGATCCGAGCGCAACCACTCGCGAACGAGGCCGCCCCCGTTACGGTCAGGTTGTTCGATACCGTGAGGTCGTTGGCCACTGCGACTGCGCCAGCGAACGCAGACGTACCCGCGACAGAGAACGAGCCCTGGAAGTTGGGGTTGCGAGTGTCAGCCACTTGCAGGAAGCTGGCGTAGATCCCCGCATCCACCACCCCGGAGCCGCACACGATGCCTTCGACAGCTCCCAGTGGGTTGGCCACACTGAGCACCGGGCCGCGGATCGTGCCGCCACCGGTGCCGTAGGCAGCCAGACCGCCCGTGCCTCCGCTCTGCGAACTCATCATGGTCGCGGCTAGGTCGAACCTGATGTCTGCGCCGCCGAGCGTCACCGGAGTAGTGGTGCAGGCGACGGCCGTGACGGTGCAGCCCGCTCCCGGACAGCCGGTGCGGATGATGTTCACCTGAACGGATTGCCGCGTCGGCATCGAATTCGGAGCGACGGGAAACGCGGAGGTCAGGCGGCCCAGCGTGCGCAGTTCGGCCAGGGTGGGGGCCAGAAGCGTCGCAACTCCTGCGACCGGCGTGTTGTTCGAGTAGGCCGTGAAATTCATCATGACCAGGCTCTGGGCCGCAGTGGCCACGGTGGCCAGGTAAGCCGCGGAACCCTGCGCGAGCGTCTCTTCGCTGTCTCGCGCCATGCGCCCGTTGGCGTACACCGCGAGCAGCGCCACCAGACCCAGGTAGATGATCAGTTCGACGATCAGGTATCCGCGCTGCGCTTTGCGGCGGGCGGCTTCGAGGCGCTGGCTAAACATCGATGGCTCCTGGCGGTACGGAATCAGTGGGGGTGCTTGTTCTTCTGAACTGCGATGCCGGCCGCAAACGGCTGGACGAGAGCGATCACTCGGGAGGGGCCGGCACCACCGGCACCGGCCCCGCCAAAAGCCCCCCCCAGCCGGACGGGGCGCCCCCACTTAACGGAAGACGAAGACGTAGGTGTTGCCGTCGCCCGTGGTGCAGGCCGTGGACGCCGTGGCGCTGTTGAAGGTGCCGTTCACCGCCTTCACCACGGTGCCGTTGATCGAAATCTGCTCGGCGGCCTTGCCCAGCTGGGCGGCCAGGCTCGGGCAAGCCGCTTCGTTCACCGTGTTCATGGTCACGGCGAAGGAGTCGCCGGCCGTGGTGATGGTGTTGGATGCCACGGTGATCGTGGAGCCCGTCTGGCCGATGTCATGGCTCATCGTCGCGGCCGCGCCCGTACCGGTCACGGTGATCGAGCCCGCCAGCCCGCGCGAGAGGTTCGCGAAGCCCGCCGTGTTGATCGAACTGTACGGGGTCGCGCCGCCGCCGGCGTAGGAGTTGCGCACCTTGGTGGCCGTCTTGTTGATGTCCTGCGCGACGTCGGGCACCTTGCCGTCGATGATCAGCGCGCGCGCGAAGGGCATGCCGAAGATGGCCAGCAGGGCGATGATGCCCAGCACGACGATCAGTTCGACCATCGTGAAGCCCCTCTGCTTCTTGCCGTTGCGACGCAGCGTGGTGGTGGTGATGTTGTGCATGGTGTGTCCTTTCATGGTTGATGCACAGTGGAGGAATAGACTTTGGAGAGCGCGCCTGGGCGTCAGCGACTGGAGAAGTACATCTGCATGACGCCTTTCATTTCGTAGGGAATCGCGACCATCCAGCCGACCACCCCGGCAACGGAGATGACGGCTAGCATCAGCAGGGCCCAGCGGTACACGGTCAGGCGCTTGATGAGCCCGTCCAGGATGGTCTTTTCGACGTACTTGCCCGTTTCCTCGAAGCCTTCTGCGAATCCGCGTGCTTCCTGCGTGTCGCGCAGGTAGTAGTACATCGGCGGCGACAGCAGGTTCGTGTTGAACGACTCCGCGTCCGTGGCACCGAACTGGTCGATGCGGTCCACGATCTGCTGCACGCGCCAGCGCAGCCAGGCCGAGCGCGCGCTCTCCACAAAGACGGTGAGCGACTGGTGGAGCGTGAACATGGTGTTGCCGCGCCGGCGCGTCAGCGTCGCCATGGTCGCGAGGAACAGCGCGCCCTTGATGTCCCGCATCACCCGGTACAGCACGATCCGGTTGTCCAGCCATTCCCGCTTGGCACCGGTGATGTTGTTCATCGTCCACTGCACGTACGTCAGCAGCAAGCCGAGCGCGAAGAGGACGTAGATGCCCAGGCTCTTCACGCGTTCGGCGTGGTGCACGAGCGCCTTGCCCTTGCTACCCCACTCCTCCACCGGGATGAAGCCATAGATGTCCTGCAACTTCGCCGATGCGAAGATCGGGAACACCGTGAGCATCACGGCTGCGACCGACACGCCGAAGATGCCCGCGAAGAGCGTGCCCCAGACCGCGGACTTCACCTTGTCGCCCAGGCGAGCCACGCGGCCCACGTCGCGCAGTGCTGCGCGCAGCGCGTCGTCGCCCGCGTTCTGTGAGATCCGGATGATCGTCACCTCGTCGTCCGGCAACGTGCCCTGCCAGGCATCCGCGAGGTTGCCGCCGTTGCTGCCGAAGGTGGTCGCCCAGTGGTCGGCCAGGATGCCTCGGGCCTGCTTCGGGTAGCGCTGCGCGTCGCGCTCGAAGAGGGTCTGAATCTTCAGCTCGCCCTGGCTCGCCTCAAGGAGGTCCGCCATCCACTCGTAGTAGTCGGCGCGCGTCTTGCGAAACCGCGCCGCCGCGTTGCGGACCTTCAAGGGCAGCAGCTTGCCGCTGGACATCAGGCGAGCTCCTTCATCAGCTTGCGCTTGGCCTCGACGGTCTCGAAGGCCATGAAGCGAGGTTCGATCTCGCGGGGGTCGATGACGCCTTGCTGCGCCTTGAAGATGGCGCACTCCATGGCGTTCTTGCCAACGAGGTTGTCGTCGTCGAAGCGCCCCGTCGCCAGCGAGCGCCAGTAACGGGTGAGGGCCACGTTGTCGCCACGCAGGATGAACGACAGCATGTTGTCGTCCGGCTCGATCATCTCGCTCACCACCGTGCGCCCTGCGAACCCATTGAGCTCAGGCAGGTCCTCCTTGCGGCAGTGAGGGCATCCTTTGGGGTTGCGCAGGCGAAACCGGCCCGGATCCAGGTCGTACAGGCGATGGATGCGCTCGAAGTACATCTGGTGCGCGTCCAGCTCCGCCCCGTGCAGACCGTGCTCACGCGCGAAATCGTCGGGCGAAGTGGCGCAGTGTGGGCAGCTCACAGGCAGCAGGGCCTGGTACACCAGCACCTTCAGGATGTCCGGCGTGGCAAGCACCTCCCGGGGGATGCCGATCGCAGGCGACGCGAATCGGTCGATCACGCCCAGTGCGCCCTTGGCGTGGGTCGTTGTGTAGACCGTGTGGCCGGACTCGGCGACCTGACGGGCCAGCAGGCCCGTCGTCTGGTCGCGAATCTCGCCCAACAGCAGCACATCCAGCGCGGAGCGGAAGATCGCCCGCACCGCGGACACGAAGGCCGGATCGTCTCCGGTGGCCTGCAGATCCCGGGTCACCGTCTTCTGGTACATGAACAGGATCTCGAGCTCGACCGGGTCCTCGATCGAGATCATCTTGATGTCGTGCGGCAGCATCGACAGCAACTGCGCGAGCGACGTGGACTTGCCCGAGCCCACGACGCCGGAGAAGACCACCATGCCGCCTTCGGAGTGAATCACCCGCCGCAGGATGTCCATCTGGGAGCGGGGGTAGCCGGCGCTTTCCAGGGACCGGATACGCGCGGAGTCGCCTAGGCGCTGGATCCGCATGGTGACGACGGTGCCTTTGTCGTTGGCCATGCCGCTCCAGCGCAGACGCACGCGAGCGCCCTTCTCCATCTTCTTGCTCGGAGGCAGGTCCAGCTCGACGCGGGCCTGTTGCTCCGTGCGGGTCTGGAAGGTCGCGTCGCTGCCGCCCCTGGAGATCTGCCAGGCGATTCCCAGCATCTGCACCATCGTGTCCGTCGCGATCAGGTACCGCTCCGGCCGCACGTAGCGGCCGCCGATCTTGAACGCGATCTGGCTGCGCGGCGACTGCTGATCGACCGCAAAGTCCACGTCGTCGGCATTGTTCTCATAGGCCCACGAGATGATGGACATGAAGCTGGCAAGGAGTGCGCTCTTGGCGCTGTCGCGCGCGATGTCGCGCTCACTCTTCATGCCGTCGGCACTGATGTGGCCCTGCGAGAGAGACATCACCAGGTGCGAGGACAGCCAGTAGCCCTGCGGGCCGTTGCCCGCCAGAGCCCACCCGAGGTTCTTCAGCAGCGTGACCACCGACGTCAATTCGTCCGGCGTGGCCTTGTGCTTGTCGGCGAATAGGATGCATTCCTTGGCGTTGGCGAGGGTCTGAGCGACCGCGACGCGGGAATACAGGTGCTGGCCGAGCTTCACCTCGTCGTTCACCACCTTGAAGAACTGAATCTGCGCCAGGTCGTGGGTGGTCTCGATCTCCGCATCCGAGGCAAAGCGAATGCCTGCGAACGTCTTTCCCTGGGGAGCCTGCTTCGCTTCCGCCGGCTGCGCGGCATCGTTGGCCGGCGCACGCTGCTGGATGTTGGCCCCGATCGGCTTGCGCGACTCGGTGGCCACCACACGGCGGCCTCCCGCACCAGGTGCGGCGACATTCAGCTTGGGAAAGAACAGCTTGCGAAGCATGGACAGACCTTCAGAGGTTCTCGGTCAGTTGCGTGAGGCGACGGGCGCGGAAGGCGCACCGAATGCGCCGGTCGCCGGCGAGGCAATTCCTTGTGGCTGCGCCATCGGCATGGGGGCTGGCAGCGGCATACCGGGGGTGCCGGCAGGCAGAGGAGCACCGGGCATGCCGGGCGCTCCTGCGGACATGACGGGAGCAACTGGCTTCACGCCGGTCCAGCAAGCCGTCGGGCAGGCGGGGCCCTTGGCCTTGCCGGGCAGTTCCACCGGCCGGAGCACCACGCACCGGTTCTCGATCCTCACGATCTCGCACGTGGCGATACGGCTGCCAGGACGCACGTTCTCGAAGCTTTCGCTGCCCACCATCAGGTTCGCCCGCAGGGCAGAGCCGGTGCCCAAGATGGAGTCCACCTGCACCAGCACCGGAGGCGGCGGCAGCGGCTTCGACAGCTTGCCGGGCTCCACGGCCACGGGTGCGGCGCCCAGGCCGGCATCCTGCTTGGCCTTCTGCGCGGCCTTCAGCGCGAGCTGGTTCTCGACCTTGAGCAGTTCGCCCACGGTCGTGACGCTGCCCGTCATGGACTCGGAGGGCTTCGGCGACGGCAGCACCGCCGCCGCCGCAGGCGCCGTCAGAGGCTGCACCGCGGGGCTGGATGCCCCCGGCTGGGCGAGGACGCCCTGGACACAAGCGACGGCCAGGGCCGCCAGGATGACGCTAGCGCTTCGCATACATTTCCCCCTTGACGTCGGCCATCACGGCCGAGCCTTTGATTCCTGTGCCGAGACCTTCGGTGAAGCGAACCGACAGGGCTCGCCAGTCCGCCTCGATGTCGGCGTCGATGAGTGCGTCGATGGAGCGCAGCGGCGCACCGACCGCGAGGCTCGCCACGGTGATTCCTTCAGCGCGCGGGTCGCCAGGCAGGTTCGTTCCGTCCTGCTTCTTGGGCGCGGGGATCGTCACGACGGCGAAGCCGAACCCGAGATCGCCGGCAAAAGCCGGAACCAGGCGTTGCAAGCGGCTTGCGACCTCGACGCTGAAGAACTCGGGCTTGCGCAGCTCGCGGATCTTCAACGTCTGCACGGGCTCGTCCACGGTCCACGACACGGTCAGGCCGTTGAGAGGCGTGAACGCGAGCTTCCAGCCCGCCGGCAGGCTCTCCTGGCTCATCTCGCGGTTGGGCTTGCTCGTGGCCTGGCGCGTGTAGTTCGCGGTGCAGCCCCAGGCGCGCGTGGCTGCCGCGCCGGCCGTGACGGGCGCGGCGGCCGAGCAGTTGGCAGTGGTCAGCTTCCAGCCGTTCCAGTCAACCGCGAGCTTGTCCAGCGATGCTCGGACGGCCACGAGGCCTTTGCCGTTCGGAGCTGCAATACCCCGCTCCCAGGCAGCGATGGCATCGGCCCACGCTTGCTCGGGGTCGACGTCGGCTTGCTGGGCCTGCACCGCGGCGCGCGCTCGCTGCCATGCCTCGTACTTCGCATAGCCCTGCTTGGCAGCCAGGATGACCACCATGACCGCGGCGATGGCGAGCACCGGCTTGGGAATCGACGGCGCCGCCTTGGGCAGCGGCTGCAGCTGGTCGCTCTCGAGCGTCGAGGCGCGCAGCAGTTCGTCGGGTGCGAACGGCCGGGCGCCGTCGAGCCCGTGGTTCGGGATGTTTGTGTGGACGGCGGGCTTGTTGCCGGCAATTTCCTCCAGCAGCTCGCGAACGCGCTGCAGCGCGCCCGCGTCGTCCATGTCCTTGTGGAATTCGTCCACGGACGTGGGCTGTCCGTTGAGGACCACCGCAATCCAGTAGTCGCACTCGCCGGCGACGGAGTCTCGCGGCGGAAACTTCAGAGCGACGATTGCCGCCCCCATGAGCGCGCGCGCTGCGACGGCCGCGGCGGGAAACACCCGCAGCGTCGCGTCGACGTCAGCCGGGGTCTGGCCCCAGCCGGCTTGCTGGTTGCGGAAGATGAAGTGGCTCGCGCCGGCGGCACGCGCCTGCTTCACCGCGTCGTCGCGGCCGCCGCTGGTCGCGATGGACCGCCAGGTGACACCGAGCGCCAGCGCCTTGGAGCTGTGCTCGTTCTCGTAGATCAACTCGAGCCGCTGGCCCGCGCCTTTCTTGCGAGACGTTGCAGCCGAAGATGCCGCCTTACGAGCGCCGAAGAGCTTCATGGGGTCTGCGCCTTCCTGCTCAGACGCCTTCTTCGGCGATCGCGGTGACCAGCAGCAGCATGCGCGTCTTGGTCACTTTGGCTGCATTGGAGCCGCCCAGGATGATCGGCGCATCGGACCCGACGCGGCGGATCGTGTCCTGGCTGGTCGTGGCCTCCAGGCCGCCCACCAGCACCGTCTGGCCAGAACGCACCGGCAGTTCCTGGATGAACCCAGTGCCGTCGATTGTCTTTTGCTGCACCGTGACCGAGCTGCCCGAAGAACCCACAGTGAAGGGAACCAGCGGCTGCGCGCTGGTCAGGTCGAACGAGAGCGACAGGAAGATGGTGTTGTCCGTCTTCGCCGTCGGCACGAGCGTCACGAAGGTGCCGACGGTTTCTTCCTTCTGGGTCACCGTGGGCGCCACGGCGGTGGTCACCGCCGAGCCCGCCGGCGGCGTGGTCGCCTGCACCTGGTCGACATAGTTGAAGGTGCTGCGGATGGCCTGGGTGACCGGACGGCCCGAGGTGGTGAGGAACGGGAAGAATCGACGGTTGACGACCGTCCCCACCTCATTGAGGGCCTTCACGACCAGATTCGATCCGGCGAAGGGGCCCGTGGTGGGGCCCAGGCTGAACGACCCCGCCGTCTGTCCCGTGATCGTGGAAGGCGAAGCATTCGACAGAACGCGGCTCGCGGAGCCGTAAAGGATGTTCCAGTCCACGCCGAGTTCGGACTGATCCTTGTCGACCACCTCCAGCACCTCGAGGACCACGCGCACGCGGCGTGACATCAGCCGGTTCTGTTCCTCGACCACCTTGGCCACACGTGCGATGCTGGCCGTCGTGTCGACCACCACCAGGGTCTGGCTTTCTGCCGACAGCTGCGCCCTGCCTCCCACCGACAGCAGCGCATCCACCGTGGACATGAGGCCCTTGAGCATGTCCTGGTTGGCAGTGGTGAATGCGGTCTTCGAGGTGGACTCGAAGATCTGCCCCGAGGAGTTGCGCCCGAGACTCGCGCTGGTGTTGGCCACTTGCGGCGTGGTGGCGAGCTGGAACACGCGCGTCTCCACGCGGAAGAATTCGGCGCCGCCGTCCACCGGCCGCCAGGAGAGCGACCCCTGGCGCGCGATGTCGTCCAGCAGCACCCACAGTGGCGTGGAGCTCACCGGCAGCGTGACACGGACAGGGCCACCGACCACCGCGGGGGCACCGCCACCGGCGCCCGTCTTCGGCGCGAAGGACGCGGCCGGAAGAAGCGCGTCCGCCGTGGCGGTGATCAGCATGCCGCTCGCGTCGGACACCTGGCGCAGGGCCGTGTCCAGGTCCACCGCCCCTCGCTGGAACATCGCCGTCACCGGCACGTTGCGGCGAAGCTGCTCGGGCATCGAGACCTCACGCGCCACGGGCATGCTGTTGCCCGCGATGAAGGGCCGTTGCACGTCCTGAGAGGCCACGCGCCTGCGCTCGTTTTCCAGGGCAGCCGAACGCATGTCCTGATGGCCCGTGTCGATGCGCTCGCCCACGCTGCTTGCCGCATCGGCCACCCGCTTGGGGGCGTTGGCGCAGCCAGCCAGGGCCAGCGCCAGTGCGGCGGTGGCGATCGAGAGAAGGTGCTTTTTCACGGGGGAGTTCCTCACTGGGTCTTGTCGCAGAGCCCGGCCTTCGGGATCACGCGCACCACGCGGTTGGTGTAGAAGCACGGCTGAACCGGGCGGTCCGTGAGCTCCGTGGAGGCGAGCAGACGGCGAGCGGCTTCCTTGAAGTCCGCGCCGAACACCTCGGCACCGGCCGTGCCCTCCACCGGGAAGTCCTTGTCCAGCGTCCAGTGCGCCGGCTCGTGGCTCCACCCCGCCGCGCGCGCCCAGCGCGTGAGGACCTCACGCACACTGCGGTCGGAGCCGGCCACGTCGAAGGCGATCGCAGGAGCGGTGAGCGCAGGTGCGCTCACAGACGCAGGCGTCGCGGGCACCGGGACCGGCACGCGCTCGTCGACGAATTCAGCATGTGCTGATACACCGGCACAAACTGCTAGAGCGAGTAGAAGCAGACGCATCGACATGATCTCCAATGTTTCTAGAAGGGGTCCCTCAGCTCGACCAGGTCGAAGCTGTCCAGGTGCTGCATGCGCCGGCGGTACCAGACGGGGCGGGCGTACACGACTCCCCCACGCAGCTTTGAATGCAAGCGGCGCACGACCCACAGCACTTCGCGGCCTTTGGCTTTGAGGGTGCCGAGAGCCGCGCAAACGGCCAGGGCCAGCACGAACGTCCAGGTGCGCGCGTGCATGACCCAAAGCAGGATAGGCAGGGCCGAATAGGCGGGAATTGGCAGCCACAGCAGCTGCGTGCCGCGTACTGCGTTGGGCCAGTCAGCTGCCACAGGCGGCCTCCTCACTTTCGGCGTGCTGCAGGAATTCACGCGCCTCGATCGGGTTGAATCCGGCCACGCGGGCAAACGCTTCCGGGGAGATTTCGCCGGCACGAAGCGCGCTGAGCGCCTGGTGCGCGAAGTCCTGCTTGCGCCCGAGAATGCGCTGGCGGATGCGGCGAGCCCACTGCTGGAACGGCAGCTCCGACAGAGCATGCTTCAAGGCCTGGTCGAAGACGCACCAGGAGCGAAACGCCCTGCCCTTGCCGGAGACATCGCGCTCGATCTTCTGGGCGATCACCAGCCGCAGGTTGTCCAGGAGCTGGTTGGCAACAGCGGGCTGACGCTCGTACGGGAACTCACTCACTACGCGGGCGATGACCTCCGCGGGCGTCTCGCAGTGCAGCGTTGCGTAGGTGCAGTGGCCGGTGGCGGATGCCAGGAGCCCGGTTTCCATGCTCTCCCGGTCGCGCATTTCGCCCATGACGATCACGTCGGCCTTGCGCCGCAGCAGGTTGGGCGCCACCAGAGAGAAGGACTCCAGGTGGGAGTGCAACTGCACCTGGCTGACTTCGGGCATCCGCGCGCTCGGGCCGCCCGGGCCCATGGCCGATGCAGGCAGTCGGGGGTAGATGAACTCGACCGGGTCCTCGTAGGTGAGGATCTTCACGGGCTCGTCGCCAGCGAGGCGATGAGCGTTCGCTGCGGCCAGCAGCGTCGACTTGCCCGAACCCGTGATGCCCGCCACCAGCACGAGACCCTGGGAGGGGAACATCGTCTGCACGATCTCTTCGGGCAGCCCCAGCGATGCCAGCGCGGGCGGCGTGCCTGGGATGGTTCGCAGCGTGATGGAGATCCCGTTGGCGGAGGTCCCCACACGGCATTTGGTGATGTTCGCCCGGCAACGCAGTTCGTAGTCCGGGTCGTAGTCTTCCTTCTGCGGATCGAGGCGGGGCCGGATGCTCGTTTCGGGGTCCAGCGGAGTGCCGCCACCCAGGATGGCCATGCCGCTCTCGCCGCCAGGGTAGAAGCGGGTGGTGAGCTGACCCAGCTCCGAATCGTCCAGGCGGCGACTCGAGACACGGGTGTGGCGGCGGTTGATGTACGCCCAGATGTAGTCGTCGCTCTGGAGCGTGATGTCGCTCGCGCCCTCGTGGAACAGCCGGTCGATGCCTCGCTCGACCACCTCGATGAGGGGGCCGCTGCTCAGGTCGATGATGGTGGATGCTGTGCCGGTCATGCTGCGAAGGTCAGGTGGCGCTCGCCGTGGCAGCGACACCTGCCGTTACAGGATTCTGCCGCCTTTTTGCTCTGCATGTATGTATTTCTGCGAACTGATGTGGCGAAATGCTCAAGGAGCCAGCGGCTTCCACTTTTCCGCGTCTTCCACGAAGTCCACGGGCACGGTGATGCGGATCAGGGTGTTGCCCACCACCAGGGTGTTGGGGTCGTCCCGCCGCACGACGTCGGTGGCGCTGACGATCGCGGGGGCGCTCACCATGCCGCGCTGGTACAGCTCGAAGTACCGGCGCATGCCGTGATAGGCACGCTCCAGGCGCGCGAGGTTGTCTTCGAAGGCCGTCTTGGCTTGCTGCACGCCGGCCTGGTAGCTTGTGCTGAGAAGGCCGCGAAAGAAGGCCTCTTCGGCAGCGTTCTGCGGCCGCAGCTGCGTGTTCAGGCCCAAGGCCTCGTTCACCACCGAGCCACACTGGTCCGGTGGCAGGCCCACCATCAGCCAGTCGCGCCAGGTGGGAGGGACGTCAACGATACGGGCGGGCTCGTCGAGGTGGTAGACGCGGGAGGCCACTCGCATCACGGCGGCGTCCAGCGCGACGCTGTCCCGGGCCTCGGAGATCACGGGGGGCAGCACGCCGCGGCCCATCATCAGGTCGGAGAAGCGAAAGCGTTTGTCCAGCGCGGCACGTTGGACCTGCACCTCGCGTCGGATGTTGCAGGTCTTGTCCAGCAGGCCCTGGCGGGCACCGAGCGTGACGGCTGCTTCTCGCAGGGCACTCTCGCGCACTACGGAAAGCTTCTCGCCCTCGCCTGCCGGCTGCCGCACGGTGTTCATGATCCGGTCGACCGCCTCCTGCGCGCCGGCCGCGAGGCTGACCGCTGCAAGCGCCGCGGCCGCGAGCGCGCGGAGTTCAATTCGCACGGTAGCGCACCTCGATCGCCTTGTCGGTGAGCGCCAAGTCGGCGCGCTGGCCGAACTGCAGGCCCACGTCACGAAGCAGTTCCTCCAGCGTGGAGTCCTTCGAGTCCACGATGACGAACAACGGCAGGTGGGGTTGCGGGCCCAGCACCCGGAAGGTGAGGCCCCGGGCAGCTGCGACCTGCTTCAGGAGCACCTTGCCTTCGCCCGCGTAGTTCATCGAGAAGCGGGCTTCCTGCAGATTCAGCGGCTTGGCCTTGGATGAGGCCGACGACGTGGAGGCCGGCAGCACCTCCGCACGCTGCAAGGCACCGTCGAGGAGGACCTTGGATTCGTCGGCGGCGGCGGGCTCGGGCGGCAGCGGCGTCGATGCGCAGCCAGCAAGGACGGCGAGCGCCGCCAGCAGGGGAAGACCAGGTCGCATGTGCATGGTGGGCGAACTCATCGGAGACTGGAGCGAAGTGTATGCAGCGGATAATGCGCCGACAAGTCTTTTCTTCTGTATCAGTGCATTCCCACGGATTCTATTACGCGGGCTTTTGCGGCGACGCAACTATCGGCCCGCCACCGCGGGCGGGCCGTCGGCCCCCCCCGGAGGACCCGGACCTGGCAGCGCTACGGGCGCAATCACCTCAGCACCCAGACGATGCACGCGACAAGCAATTGCACTGCTTGCAGTGCGACGGCCCAGTTCTTCAGCGTCAGGGAGCTACGCTCCTCCCCAACTCGGGTGAGGAGAAGGGCGACGCAGGCACAGATGAAGCCGAAGGCTTCGAGGTTGTGAGTCATTCATGGCTCGTGGAGGCGCAGCAACATCACTGCCGCTCGTATAGCCATGAAGCTTTAGCCCTCGTCCGGCGCGCACCAACGGCTAGCGCGCAGCCAACGCACGACGCACACGCGGGATCCCGGGTGGTCACGCGGCATCGATGTGCACGGGCCAGCAGCAGCCTGAGTTCGTGCGTGCCGATGCGGGATAGTGGGGGGCGAATGGGAGGAGCGGGGCCGGCGTGCGGGCCAACTCAACACCCGCCTCGTGCAAGAACCCTTGGCGGGGACGTCGAGGCGGGGACGCTCGCTCTGTCACCCGCGAAGGGCCCCGATCCACCGGCCTGAGGGGCAGTCGCCGAATTTGCTGGCCGGCCCCGAACGTGCCCTAGTCGGAGGCTGGGTCTTTTGCCAGCAACTCGAAGATGCCTGCCTGTGAGGGGCGAAGCTCGAGCCGCAGCCCGGGGTACACCCGCTCGGCAGACGACAGCACGGACCGTACCGAAACGACCTCGGACCCCACGCCAGTGAGCATTTCGCCGGCCAGGGTGAGGATTCGGATACCGCTGACTTCACCGGCTCCCATCTCCCCTTGGCGCGGCGGCCGAACTTCCGCTTGAAGGACCGGTTCCCCAGCGGGCGTGAAGTAGCCGCCGTCCCAAGTACGCGCAAGCGCCACCTCCTCACGAGCCCGCACCTGCACAGCCGAAGCCTGCGGGTCTGCAAGGAAACCATCCACGCGCCTAGCCAATTCACGGGTTGCGGGAATCACCGGCAGCCGCATCAGGTAGTCGCGCACCTCCTGCAGCAACAGCAGAGCGCGGGCATGCACCAGGCGTTCAGAAGCGAGGGAGGCGGCCGTGTCCATGGCGTCGCATCAGCCCGCGCGCGAGAGCTGATCCAGGTCGACGCGCCCTGCGCAGATGGACTCGATCGTAGCCTTCAGCTGGGTCAGCTTGTCCGCGGGCAAGCCCCGGATGGAGAAGTCCAACTGGCCACGGCTGTCGAACACCTTCAACTTCCCGCGCGCGTCGCCCATCTTCACGTCGGTGGTGTTTCCTCGCTGCCGCTGCTTCGGACCCTCAAGCTTCGAGGCGACGATGTCGCGTACGTTCTTGTAGCTGAGGCCCTTGGCGATGATGTCGCGCACCAGCCCCTCCGCCAGGATCTCCACCTTTTCCGGATCCTTCTCGTACGCCTCGCTGATGAACAGCGCACTGATCTCGTAGGCGGTCGAGTAGGACGAGGTCGCCTCGTGCTCCGACATCATGAGCAGCAGGCGCTCGGGGATCTTGGTGATCCTCAGGTAGCCGTTCACCAACTGCCTCGATGGCTTCTGCCCATTGACCTTGACCTTCTCCGCGAGCTCGTCCTGGGTGGTCACGATCTTCTCGTCCACGAGTTTGCGCATGAGCATCGCCGTGTCCAGCCCCGTATGGTTCGTGCGCTGGTCGTGGAAGTCCACGGCCCGGTTGTAAAGCTCGAGTGCGTCCTTCGGCGGCTGCTCGATCTTCACTTCCAGGGACTCAGCTCCGATCACGCGGGCGGAGCGCAGCCGCGTACCGCCTTCGATCAGGCTCACGCGTCCCTCGGGCGTGACGTACCCGTTCACCGCGACCTTCTGTCCGTCCTGCTCCATCGACAGCGCGGTCTTGTCGACGGCCCCTGGCTTGTAGAAGTAACGCGGCGAGTACGGGTTGGGGTCGATGAGCGACAGCGGGACGCTGTACGTCTTGCCCACTTCCAGCGCATTGATCTCGAAGGCCGCAGACGTACTCGATACCAGCGTCAGGCGCGGGCTGCTGGCGCCCTGCCCTGCTGGCGCCTCGGCCGCGGGCACCCCGGCAAAGGCACTGGTCTGCTTGGCTACGACGGACGCTGCTACATCAAAGCGGCTATCCGCGTGCCGGCTTGCCTCTTGGTCCATGCTCTCGAATGCGTCGCCGTAGTCCATCAGCTCGGGTTTGCCCCGGGACTTGCTGGGGGTCTTTGCGGCGGTCATGCTGCGAGCCTTTCTTCCCGTTGCAACGGCATCTTCAGGATCGTGAGGACCTCGTCGACCAAGGCCTCGACCTCACGAATGCTGTCTGCGGAATTCGGCACGTTGTGCACCGATGACCCGTAGATCATGGATCGGGGATAGGCCTTGCGATCGCCGAGGGGCACCGATGCCAGCGGGAACTCCTTGTCCTTGGACTGGCTCTCGAGTGCCTTCTCCTCGTCCTTCAGGTGCAACCGCGCCGCCACCGGCAGCACACGCGCAGGGAAGTTCGGCGCCGGCGTGCGGCCGGCCTGCACCGCGTTCTCGTGCAGCGTATCCCAGACCTTGCGCACCAGCCTCTTCGCAGCTGGCAGCGCCGCCAGGTCCCCCATGTTCAGGCGCGTGGGGATGATGGCCAGGCTGCTCACAAGGAGCGCGCCCCACGTACTGGCCTGCTCCACCGAGGGAGCGCAGTCGACCACGATGATGTCGTACTTCGACGCCTGCACGCCGAGCTGCATGGCCACATCGGCGCCGTAGCCATGGCCCGACCAGAGGCTCGCGGGGAAGTTCTTGCCTCCGAGTCGCTGCAGCCACTTCGTGGCCGTCTCCTGGGCGTCGCAATCGGCCACACATACGTCGTAGCCGCGGCGACCGAGGGTGCCCGCCAACTGACACGCGGTGGTGGTCTTCCCGCTGCCGCCCTTTTCGTTGAAGACCGAGATCACAACGGCCGGTCGCTTCGCTGCCATAGATAAGCCCTTCTGTTCTGGTAACAATCGCGCCAAGGGTGCAATTGCCGGGTTTTAGCCTCGTGTGGATTCTATGGTTGCTCCTATGCCTGCGTCCAATCTGTCAAGGCCCACAGGCCCCTCGGAACGCCTTTCCGTTGTCACAAGCAAACAGATCAGCTGCGTTAAAGAACACCAGTGTTGACCGGGGGCGCAAACGTGTCAGGCGCCTGACATGCTCTTGGCTGCGTCGATCTTCACGCCATGGAAACCTGGAACAGGTGTTGCCCAAGCGCCGGATGGCGACCGGCAAGCAGGCGGCAGTCGCCACCACTGCGGCTCAAACGCTTCGCGCGCCCGGTGGCGCTCACGGTGAGACGACTCGCTCAACAATCACTTAGCGCTCGGCGTCGGAACGCGGCACTTGGTGTCAGGCGCCTGACATCGGAACCATCATCTGGAGCCGCAGACGGCCTAAAGGTGTCAGGCGCCTGACACGCGCAGTGGCGGCTGCGGCGCACGCCCCCCAGGGCCGGCGACTGCACTGCGTGCTTCGGAACCCACATTGAACGCGAGCTCCGCTTAGACCTCCCGGCACGAGTGGTGTCAGGCGCCTGACATCGGGAATCCATCTGGTGCGGGTGTCAGGCGCCTGACACCGCGATGTTGAGCGCCACCGGCGCACGTTTGGGCAGAGGCAAGCAACCAGCAGGTGTCAGGCGCCTGACATGGCGCCGGCCACAACGAGCGAGGTCGCGGTCAGCGCGTCCAACTAGCCCAGGGGCGTCCGATGCTCCGCGTGCGCGGGCCCCGTAGAGCAAGATCGGGGGCGGAAGCGATGCCGGTTGCGCCATCCGTCCAAATCAGAGGAGCTGCAACGGAGGTCGATTACGGCAGGCACCGCCAGCGACACGCCCTCTACGGGGTGCGAGCAGCGCGGAGCGGGTTCCGCCTCGGCGTGCAGGGCGAGATCCACCCCCCAGTCCTGCAGGCCTGACCCCGGTGGTGTCGGGCGCCTGACACCACCTCACCGGCTCCAACATGGATCCAAGCTCGAGGTGCAGACCGGTCCAACCCAGGGTGAATGGAGTCCGGAGGATGCGGCCCCGGGGGCCGCCTGCGCGGCGGCCCCACGTCCGCACCGCCCAGCTCTACCGCGGCTCGCGCAATGAAGGGCTGTACGCCCGGACAGTGGCGCGCACCCCGACACACTTCGCGCACGAGCTCCCCTGCCTGGCGAAGTCCCGGAGTGGCGCGCGCCAGACCATCTTCGCGCCGGCAAGTCAGCGCACCGGCGGCTCCCGGCCCGCGCCAAGCTACTGCCGGAATCGGAATCTGCACCGGCGTCAACCTCGGCCCCGTGTCGTTCGTACGCCCCGGAGGCGCCAGCGTCAACACTGCGGATCCTCGAGGCGCCCCCTCCCTCGTGCACCAGACGCGCACCCGGACTAGCCGCCGCCCCCCGCTCGGTACGCCGGCTCACATCCAGCACCTCTCCGGCGTCACGCACCAGATGATCGAGACAAGGCACGTGTGGGTGTCGCGCGGCCCCCCCCGCGCCGTGTCGTATGCAGCAAGCCCCGCACCTTCGGACGTGCGCGCCAGCGCCCGCAGGCGCACAGCGAACGGTGCCGCGGGCCAAGCTCCGACCTCCACGCCTGGCCCACGCAGACGCACGTGGCACATTCGCTGCCAGTGGCTTGTCATGCACGCTCATAGCAGGCTCCGGCGTTGCGGTCGTGCCGCATGTCATGCATACCGGCGGCCCCGCTCGACACGGGACACACATCCAGTTGGAACAGCGGCACTCCCCAGCCGGTGCGCCGAAGGTTGCGTCGACACACCCGAGTCGCGCCAAGCGTCTCCCGCGTCATACACGCGCCGGAGGTTACGCCTCAAGGAACAGGCGCTTTCCACCTGGCAGCGTGACGCGCGGCGGGCGCCAAGGGAGAACTCCCTGCGGCATACCGACCCGGTTGGCCGTGACACCTTCGGGCGCCACTCCGGGCCACGCGACATACATGGTGCCTCCGTGAGGGGCAAGGCCACCACGCAAGCGCGGAGCGATCGCGTCATGCCGCCACCGCGCATCGACACCCGCGTGTCATGCGCCCCTACGTCGGTCCGGGATTCACGACTCTCCGGGGATCCCCAAGTCGGGTGCCAAGTTGTCCAAGAGCATCCTCGCTGCCTTGGCCCGGCTGGGGGCCGCGGGTCCGCGCCAACTTCGGGAGCGTACGCCGCCCCGGTCACGGGAGGCGTCTTCTAAGGCACTCAGACCAGGCGCTGGTCTGCAGGCAGAAACGCGCCGCTACCCGGGTGACGGCCTGCCGGGAATGCGCCTTCCCCGCCCTCGATTCACACTCGATGCGCCTCTGCTGGGGCGGGGCAGAGGCCTCGCCTATACCAACACGTGATTGCCAGCGCACTGCCACCAGTATCCAAACACGAAGCTATTCATGCTTCGACCGAGCAGTTGGCCAGCAGCCGCGATCTTTGCCGCCACCCTCCGCAGGCACAGGCTGCTGAAGACCGATCCTCGATCCGCGGGGGTAGGGCGGTCCGATCCGCGGCCAAGCCGCCGAACAGCCTAGCCCCCCAAGCGCGCCAGGTCCTGGCAACGATCGCAGACCGCCTGGCACTTTGTTCCGCCGATCTGCGACCTGAGCTGACTGCAATTCACGGAGCGCAACCTGCGCTAGGAAACCGAATCCCCAATCGCGACAAACTCTTGCCTGCTGCTTTGGATAGTGTCCGGTACCGTTAACACTATCCGGCTCCCGAGGCACTCCTATCCAAACACCTGCGCCTCCTGGTATCCCGACACTCGCGGGTCCCCCCTCGTGGAGGGTGCCCCCGGCCGCCTCGCGCGCCAATGGGGAGGCCGAATGCGCCTCGCGATGACGGCACCACCCAGGTAGACCCGGAGCGACTCTTCGACGCACTGCGCCGCGCAATGCGCATCGAAACCGTGAGCCTTTGGATCTCCCGCGCCGCGGGCGGCGCCATCGAGCCGCACAGACATATCCAACACGTCGCACTCCGCCTGCCTCGCGGAGCAGCGCTCTATCCCGACATTTGCATCCGCCTTGGGGCCGGCGCAGAATATGCCTTGTAGCTATATAACGTCGCAAACAGCGGTATCCGAACACCTAAGCGCCACTATCCCGAACAGGTGTTTGGGCTCGTTCTGTATCCAACACTTATCCACGTAGGCGAAACCCAGCATGAACCAGCCCCTCGAAAGCCGCCTCACCGGAGCCGTCGACGAGGGGGCCCCGCCCCTCCAGGCCCCAGAGCATCGTCCTGCTGGAGCCGAGCTCCCGTGGGCAGCCGGACCCGCCGCGGCCGATCTTCCTGGGCCCGGCACCGCCGGAGCTCCTGCCTGGGAAAGGTCCACGCAGGGAGACGACCCCGGGCAAGCAGACGCCCAGATGCCGGCCGATCACCCGGCGCAGCACTCCTCGATGGCGACTCCCGAAGGAGATGACCGCGCGCGCGGGCTCCTCGCTGGCCAGCACCCAGGCCGCATCGCCCCGCAGGACCACCCGACCTCGCTCACTCGATGGGGGAGGACCGGCACGCCCGGAGCAAGCCTCGCCGTGGCGCACACTGCCGGCGCGGCCCTCGATGCCGGCAACCTCCCGGCGATCCCGCCCTCCACGCCGATCACCGCCTCCTCGCGCCAGAAGTACCTCGATCGGGTGAAGTTCCTAGAAGGCTACGCCGTCCGCCAGCGTTCCAGCACTCCGGAGGATCCGGCTTTCGTCACCATCCTGGATGCCGTCAACGACCTGCTTGCCCGCACCGACCTCTCCGCAGCCAGCAAGCTGTCGTACCGGAACGCGATGGTCTGGTACCTGCGGGAGCAAGGCGACCAGGCGCTGGAATTCCGCCAGGCCTACGCGCTGCTGCAGACCATGAGCTTCGCGAAGGATCCGGACCGGGCTTCCAATCGCAAGCGCTCGATCCCGGAGGCCGACTACGAGGCGCTCACCGAGCAGCTCAATGAGATGGCAGCGTCCTCCGACTGGGCAGTCCGCGCCCTGGTCTGGGCCAACGCAACTCTGGCTACGGGAGCCCGCCCGATCGAGTGGCTGGCCGCGACCTGGGACAGCAGCAAATCGGTGCTGACCATCCAAACCGCCAAGCAGCATCTCTCCCCGCCGGACTTCCGCCGCGGGGGCAGGGCGCCCCAGGAGGAGGGCGGCGAAGGCGCTGATCAAGAAGTGCCGGACATCGACGAAGAAGGTGCAATCGAACCACCCCTGCGCGTGGAGGGCCCCGAGCGGATGGTCCCGGTGGCACAGGGCCTGGATCGCCTGATGGTCGAGCAGCACCTGACGTTCTTCAACGCCGCGATCCCCCTGGGCGCAATCCCGGCCGAGCGCGAGGCGCACTTCACCCGCTACCACGACCAGTGCCGCCAGGCACTGCGCATCGCGTGCGACCGCCTCTGGAAGGGCTCGAAGTCGTACACCCTCTATACCTTCCGCGGTCAGTTCCAAGCCAATCAGCGCGCTCGGCACGGCATCGCGGCAACCCGCGAACTCATGGGACACAGCGGTCGGGTCAGCGGGCGCTCCTACGGCAAGGGCAACCAGGCCTTTCGCTCGATCAAGGGCGAACGCCTGCGCAGCTCCGATCGACAGCAGCACGATCGCGGGGAGAGCACCGGCGCCGACGCTTTCGACCGAGAGGCAGGCGAGGGCGCTGCATTCGACGTGGCACCATGACACTGACCGTGTCACTTTTCTAACGCACCAGTTCCGTGGAACATCGTGTTCCACGATTTCCCGATCCGCGCGCCGGCCCATCCGCAAGTATCTGATCCACAAGGAGAACTCTCGGCCACGTCGGATAACGGGCAAGGCGCAGAACGGGAATTTCGAGAGTTCGTGCCGCGCAAGTGCCACTCGCCGTAAGTGGCACTTTCTGCGATGATCCCTGAGCAGAGAAAAACACACGACACCCGCCGCCACCAACAACAACCACCGACCCCGATGCTCCTGCAGCCCGAAGGCCCGCTCGGCCCGCAGCCGACACCCGGCAGAACCATTGCCACCGGAACAAAGCCGCGTTCGGCCAGCCGGGTGCTTCCCCCGCACGTTCCGCGTGATGCGGCGCTCGGCCTGCAAGATTGCCACCAACTGCTGGTACGGGAATTCGGCGACAAGGCTCCGTCGCTCCGCACACTGAAACGCAAGGTGAAAGCGGGAGAGCTCAAACCATACGAGAAGCAGCCGGCGACGAAGCCGCCGAAGTACGTCTGGGGCAAGATCCGTGGGCACATGATGCCTCGAGCGGTTCCGCCGGAGCCGCTCGCCGCGCCAGGCGCCCCGGGCACGGTAAGCGGTGGTGTCGCCGCCGCTCCCGCGATTACTCAGGAGCAGCTCGCCGGCGCCCTTGCCGCGGCGCTGCCGCCGTTGCTGGAGCCGCTCCTCGATCGGCTCGGTCGCCTCGAGAGGGAAGTGTCCGGCCTTGCCGGCGTGCGCCAGACGCTCATGCTGAAGTACGACGCGGCCGCAGGCGCCGCCCTCAGCCGCGCCGATCTCCTGGACGCCCAGGTGAAGGAGATGCGCAAGCTTCTGGACGTGGACACCCAGTTGCGCCGGCTCGTCACGGAAGTCAGTCGCCTGGCGTCCAAGGCCTGAGGACCATATAGAGAGGCGCGAGACTTAGCCAGGTACCTGACTTAGTCCCGCAGGCCGGGGGCGGTCGCCACGCACCACTTGTTCCTGGTTGGGCCGCCTGCCGGGGCTGCACCGTCGTGCCGTTGTTCAAGGCCCGCAAGGTGTTCTTCCCCATCGAGCGCGTGACCGGGCCGCCGATGACCCTTGCCAGGTCAGTCGCAGAACACGTTGTCGCCGTACCGCTTGCAGGCCACCGGCTTGCCGGCGCTATCCCGAAGGTAGACCGTTTCACCCAGTACGGCCGGATTGCCACCGCTGCGGCCCCCCGGTGCGGCGGGCGTGTCCCCGGTGTTGTAGCTGCGGCTGCCGTCCGAGCCGAAGGTCAGGGGCCCCACCTGCCGGTAGATCGTGGTGCCGCTTCCCGGGGTGTTGGCCCACTGCATGTTGCCCGGCGTCACGGGCTTCCAGCCGATGTTCTGGCCGGCGGCCGCTGTGCACAGGATGAAGGCGGTCAAGGCCACCGAAAACTGCTTGTTCACTGGCGTCGTCCTTGAAGCAAGGGCCTCAGTATGGCAGAGCCGGCGGGGGCTCCCAGGCACTTGCCGCTGCCGAGGCCGTTTGCTTTCAAGGGGGACGGTCCGTAAGATGCGTTTGTATCCGTGTACCTTCGCGAACTGCTCATGCCAACCACGCCCCCGCGTCGACCTGCTGACGGCCCCCGGCTGCCGCAGCTGCTGTCGAAGCCGTTCTACGGGGGCGCGGGGGCCGCGCGCAGACCCGCGACGGCGAGCCCGGCCGTACGTCCGTTGCAGCCGCAGCCCGTAGCGACCTCGTCACCGGTGCCCGCAGTGGAGCCGGTCCGGCGCGGCGCGACGCCTGCGGCCATCGCCGCGGGATTCCCGCTCATGCGGGCCAAGCCCACCGTCACCTACACCGACGAGCAGCAGGCCATCATCGACTGCGACGCCCGCGTCGTTGTGGCTGACGCGAAGGCCGGCACCGGCAAGACCACCACGGGTATCGGTTTCGCGAAACGACGCCCGCACGCGAGCCTCCTCTACATGGCCTACAACAAGAGCCTGCAGCTGGAAGCCACGCAGCGCTTCGGGGAGAACACGGAGTGCCGCACGACGCACTCCCTGGCATTCCAGGCCGTCGGCAAGCATTACTCGCACCGGGTGAGCTTCAACTGGCGAGCGCTGAACGTGCGCAACGAGTTGAACCTGTCCAACATCCGGGCCGCGGCAATCGCACAGTCCGTGCTGATCGCCTTCTTCCAGAGCACCGCCAGCGAGATCACGCTGGAGCACGCGGGCGAGGCAGAACTGAAGTTCCACGCCAGCGAACACGAGATGGCCGCCGGCGTGCTCGACGCCAAGGTCTTGTGGCGCCGCATGCAGGACCGCAGCGACACCGTGACCATGTCGCCGGATGCCTACCTCAAGATGTGGGCCCTGACGAATCCGCGGCTGAACTACGACTTCATCATCTGTGACGAGTGGCAGGACGCGAACCCTGTCACAGCGCACATCGTGGAGCAGCAGCGCCACGCGAGGCTCCTGGTGCTGGGCGATCCGCACCAGTCGATCTACGCCTTCCGGGGCGCGATCAACGCGATGGAGCAATTCCCCGGGGCCACGCGGCTGCACCTGTCGAAGACCTGGCGCTTCGGACCGAAGGTGGCCCAGGTCGCCAACCTGGTGCTGTCGGAGCTGAAGAAGGAGCAGGTCCTCATCAAGGGAATGGGCGAGGACATCCCGTACCGCAGCGGCGCCCCCGTCACGCGATTGGCACGCACCAATGCGCAGCTGTTCAAGGAAGCGGTGCTGCTGGAAGGCCGGGGCGTGCACTGGGTGGGCGGGGTCGAGAAATACAAGTTCGACCGCATCCTGGATGCCTACTACCTCTTTGCCAACCAGCGCGAACGCATCAACGATCCGTTCCTGCGGTACTTCACGAGCTACGGCGACATGGTCGCCTATGCAACCGAGTCCAAGGATCCCGAGACCAAGATCCTGGCACAGGTGATCGACGAATACCGGCACGACACCCCACGGCTCGTTCAACTCGTGAAGACCAATGCCGTGAAGGATCAGCCCGATGCGCAGCTGACGCTCAGCACCGGGCACGGCGCCAAGGGCCTGGACTTCGACTACGTGCAGCTCGCCGACGACTTCGAGATCCTGCAGGAGTGCGAAACGATGCTGGTCGCCGACCCGTTCGCGCAACTGCCGCATCAGGAGTTGAACCTGCTGTACGTGGCGTTGACGCGGGCGAAGAAGGAGATCGCGCTGAACGCCGACACGAGGCAATGGCTGCAGAACCTGCCGCGCCATCGCCGCGATCGCGCCGAAGCGCTGGAGAGAGCCCGCGCGCGGCAGGAGCCTTTTCCAACACATGCCGCCTAACCCGACGGCACCCACCCACCAATTTCCAAGGAGCATCTCTCATGAAGACCATTGCGATCGTCCGTTCCACCGGCTCTGCTCAGGGCGACATGATCCTGCGCGGCGTGTACGGCCGCCACACGCCTGGCGCGAATGCGGAGGTCGTGGGGCGCTTCCAGATCGCTCCGGAGTTCAAGAACATCAGCTACCTCTTCGAGCTGCTGGACTCGGGCGAAACGGACATCAGGCCCGACTCGGTGCACACCATCGAGGTCGAGGATCACCTGGAGACGCTGGCCAAGGCGCAGCTGATGCGGGCGATGGCCGTCCGCTGGGAGAAGATGTACGCCAACGCCACTCCCTCGCAGATCGGCATGCAGGCGACGATGCTCAAGTCCGAAGGCGCCAAGGTCGCCACCGCGGTGAAGCGCCACCTGGCTGGCCTGGGCATGCGCGCCTACCTCGTGCCGGTGCTGTGCGAGATGAGCACCTACGAGCCGGGCCGCTTCATCGACTCGGAACGCACCCTGATGGCGACGCTTACCAACCCGGTCAACGTGACGGCCGTGGCGGATGCGCAGCCCATGGCCCTGGGCGATGCCCTGTCGCGCCCGGCACCCGCAGACCCGGAGGGCACCGCGGCTCCGGCCGCCGGCGAAATCCCCCTGGCCGCGGCGCCCGCGGGCGGGGAGGGTGGGGCGATGGTGGTGGCGGCCGCGCCGGCGCCGGCGTGGGCGACCGACGACTACGCCAACGGCGTGACGGCGCAGGTCGCCGGCAACGTGCTGGTGCTGGCGACCTCGCCCGAAGAAGCCCGCCAAGCGGTGATGCTCAACGCCAACATGGGCCAGCAGCGCGAGCTCACCGGCGTGTCGCTGGACCTGCAGCCCGTCGGGGTGATCGGTGTGCGCCCGCGCCCGGCGGATGCCGAGCAGGAATCCGGCGGCGACTTCGACGACTCGGGCTTCGACCCGGACTTCGAGGACGGCGACACGCTGCGCGACCGCAGCTGAAGAAATTTCGCCGCCAGCTATCGGTTCCGATAGTGGCGGCGTTGGATGGAGCCTCGGCAGGGGCTACACTCCGTCACCTTTTCAGTATGTACCTGTATATGTCCGCGAACCGACATCTCGTGCGCGCTGAAGGCGATGGAGTGGTCGCCGTCCCCGGTGACTGCTCCCCTGGATGTTTCGACAACACACTGCGCAGAGGAGAACGGGCAAAAAAAATGGCAGAGGCTGTGGAGAGCCTCCGCCAGGCACGCGACGCACATTGCACGTCGAAGAGCTGTCACCCGCCAAAGTGATCTGATCTCGCCGAGGACCCTTGCGGGTCTCAGGTGCGTTGCTAGGCGCACCACATCGAGCAGGATCCGACCGCTAAGCCGAATAAACAAATCGCAGGCGGATATTAGGACAGACTTCAACATGCGTCAAGCGTTATTAAGCGCCTGGCCGAAGTGAAAGCGATTCCACAGTCCTTGCCGGTGCCCATGCATCGCGATGAGGGCGTTTTCGAGCTACGAGCAGCTGTCCGCCGTCCAGGAGGCGCGCTTGCTCTATGGCAACCACACGGACGGCTTCTTCACTCACGCGCGCAAGCTCGCGGAGATCGGCTCGGACGGCCGGCCCAAGTGGGACCAGAAGTGCTACCCGCTCGAGCAGCTGGAGTCGGTGCTGCAGGCCTCGCGCGGGGCGAAGGACGTGTACCTGTCCCAGTCGACCTTCCTGTACCCCTCGCGGCAGGAGAAGGCGTTCCTGCGCATCCGCTGCGTCTACAT
Organism: Ramlibacter sp. AN1133; assembly: GCF_037890035.1. Classification (NCBI taxonomy): domain Bacteria; kingdom Pseudomonadati; phylum Pseudomonadota; class Betaproteobacteria; order Burkholderiales; family Comamonadaceae; genus Ramlibacter; species Ramlibacter sp. AN1133. The sequence continues at coordinate 132,785 of NZ_JBBKTQ010000009.1, read as the reverse complement.
CGACCTGGACATCTACAACGCGCACCTGCAGGACAGCGAAGGCACGATCCGCGACCTGCTGTTGGTGATCCAGAACGCAGGGATCCCGCTGCCGACCACGGTGACCCGAAGCGGACGCGGCCTGTACGTGCGATGGTTCCTGAAGGACGCGGTGCGCAGGTGGGAGCTGCCCCAGTGGAAGGCGCTTCAGGCGCGCCTGAGCCAACTGCTCGTGGATTTCGCTCCGGACGGCAACGCCAAGGATGTCAGCCGGGTGCTGCGTTTTCCCGGATGCGTGCACAGTGAAACAGGTGCCCTGGCAGAAACCCGTCAGCTCAATGCCGAGCCGGTCGCGCTGTCCGAGTTGACCGAAGCCGCGCTGAAGGCGGTGCCCAACATCCGCCTGGCGCGCAAGACGGCGGAGAAGGGGAAGAAGCCTCGCGCAGCCACCGGGGCCGGCGCCCTTTGCGAGGTGGACGTGCACGCATTGAAGGGTTTCATCGAGGCGAACAAGCCCCTCATGCCGAGGGAGCACTCCACCGCCTGGATGAATCTGCAGCGCGCGCACGACCTGGTCAAGGTGATCGACATGCGCGGGGGCGTGCCAGTAGGCCAGCGAACGGAGTTCACGCTGTGGCTGCTGAACCTGGTGCTGCAGGCCAGCGACCGCAAGAAGGTCGAGTTCGACAAGTTTATGGGCCAGCTGCTATTGGGCATGCCCCTCTCGCGCGACTTCGACCCGCAAGAGGAGGGCTCCATGCAGACGCTGGAGCGGCGCCAAAGGCAGTTCGAGGCCGGCGAGCGGCACAAATTTCACGGCCGCGAATACGACATCCGCTACAACCCGAGCAACGACTTCCTCATCGGCAAGCTGGGCATCACCGCGGAGGAGCAGCAGCACCTGACGGTGGTCATCGACGAAGACGAGAAGCGTCGCCGACGCGAGGCCAAGCATCCGCAACGCGTGGTTGCGCGCGACGGGCGTGAGCAGCGCCGGGTCCAGGCCGTCGAACTGCGAGCCCAGGGCCTGAGCATCCGGGCGATCGCCACCGCGCTGGGTGTCTCCCAAAGCACGATCCACAGGGATCTCGATACCCGCCAAGAGGGCGCGGAGTACGTCGAGACGCGTGGCCGTCGCGCCGGACGAGACCGTGAGAAGTGTCCTCACTATTTCACGCCCGTGGAGCTCGCCAGGCGCACCCGCCGGCACCACAGGCCGCATCTCGCACCCCTGCTTCCCGCCAAGACAGACGCCGCGCGCATCGCCGCAACCATGCAGCAGCTGAACGAGGACCAGGCGCGGCGCGCGGCGGGCCTTGCCGACGACGCGCTGGACCGCGAGCAGCGCAGCCGGCTCGAAGACAGCTCGATTTCGCTGCGCATCGCAGTGAGTCTCACCAGGATGGCCCAGGCAGCAGCGAAGAAGGAAGCGCAGACGGGCCCCCGGGGGGCCACGCCATCGAACTCCCCCGGCACGCCGTCCGCCTCCTGGGGCAGCGCGGCGCCGCCGATCCCGCCGCCCTCCCGTGTCGGTGCAGCGCCGCCGCCGAATCGGCTGCCGCAGCTGCTGCACCGCCGGCTTCCTGAAGGAGCCAGCCCATGAGCCGTGTCCGAGAACGCCTCGAAGAAATGCGCCGCACCGGGGCCGCAATCCCCGCCACACCGGCCGCTAGCGCCGGTGCTACCGCATCCCCGGTTCCGATGAGCCCAAGGGCGCGGCGGTATGCCGGCAGCGCCGACGACTTCCCTCCTGATGCTTCGCAGGCCCGGGGGGCACGCGAGCCGCAGGCTGCCAGTGCTGCTCTTGATTCACAAGCGCAGGCGTCCGCGGCATCCCCCGTGGGACGCCCGGCGCCGGCGACTGCCCTGGCACCCTCCCGCTACGCGCGGTACGGCGCCAAACCGGCCGCGCCGGCGGCCGCACAGAATGCTGCTGCGGAGTCGCCAGCATTCGCCCAGATGTCCCAGCCAGCCGCGCCGGCGCCGCAGCAAGGCCAGGAGACGCCCTACCACCTCGACCTCGCCCGGCACTGCCTGGAGATGTGGGCCAAGACGCCACAGCGTCCTTGCGATCGTGAGCTGATCGAAACCATGGCCGCCTGGTACGAGAACAACCAGCGATGGGCCCTGGCTGGGCTGACCGCGATGGTGCGCCAACGACTCGACGAGGCCTCGGCGCAACTGGCACGCTCATGCGAGCAGGGGGACGCGGCCAACCTGACCAGGGTGAGCGCCAAGCCGGAGGCCGACGGGGATGCGCCACCGGCGCGCTCGACGCGTGCCGATCGCTTCGCGCGCCCCCGCGGCGGCTAACGAGCGGTTGCGGATCCAAACCGGCAGGCCGAAGCAGGCCAGCGGAATCCTTGCACTAATCACTGCACTCAGTGCGGGCAGAACTGGGTCTCGGGGCCCGCGCGCGAGCGGCTTCACGCGAGTAAGTCGCTGTCGCGTAACGACAATTTGCCGCATCGCCAAATCTCTGCAGTTTTCATTGCGCTGTTGCGCCAGAAAATGCGGTCCGAAGGCCTCTATTTGGCCCACGGTGCGCGCCTAAAGCCGCGCCGGCAAAGGACTATTCCGCCTCACGCGAAATCTCTGCACTAATCTCTGCATTCGCCCGGGAATCACTGCACCCAAGCGCACCGCTGTCGCCCAAACGCGCCCGCGCGGAGCGCCCCGGAGCGAAGCAAGTGCCTGTCACGCAACGGAAAAGGTCATCACGCCACCCGGGCAGGAGCCGCCGCGCACAATGCAGAGCTCACTGCAGCAACCCGGCGCGCCAAGCTCCCGCACGCTGTCCCGTCGTACGGCGACTGCCCACTTCGCAGCCTCTGTATCCGTATATCGCTACAAATGCATGAAGCGCACCAAGGAAACAGAATCTTATGACGCATGCTCATGTAACGGCTTTTTCTGTACATAAGCGGGGTGCGGGGGGACGGGGGATGTTTTAAGGATTTCGGGCTCCGAGGAAGCCGAATTCAAGGACTCATCGATCCAGGGAATTGCGGGCCTCCGCCGGATACTGGGGGCAGCCGGTGGTGACTCTTAGGGTTCTTTCTTAACGCAGAAGGGGGGGAGGCGTGGTGTGGGCAACTCGCAGAGTTGTCCATGCCTTCAAGCCTGGGGGGAAGCCTTTCCCCCCCACAGCGCCCCGCCCGCGCAACGCGCTTCAAACGCCGACCGCATGGCGTTTGCAATGGTATTGCGGCGCAGCGCACAATCAGACCGTTCAACCATCTTGCACGGCCGGCTCATGAGCGCTCAACTCCCCACCCCACAGCTTTCGCGGGCTCAGCGTTGGGGCGCGCGCACGAGCGTTGGCGCCCCGCAACCTCGTGCTGCTGCGACCGGCGAGCAGCAGGCGGCTCCCGTACCGTCGACGGTTCCCGTGGCGGGCGGCGGGCGTTCGAGGTTCGTCGTCCATTCCGCGCCGGCCCCCCAGCCCGCGCGGGAGGCGCCGCAACCGCCTTCCGAGCCCCTGGAGACCTTCGTTGGCGTGCTGGAGCGCCTGTCCATCTACAGCGATTGGGCCGTCGGGACCGCACGCAATGAGGATCGTGAGGCGGTCAAGGTCACCGGCGCGCCCCTGGTCGACCTGGTGGAGGGAGCGGAATACGAGTTTCGCGGCCGCCCCAGCTTTCACCGCCAGCACGGTGAGGGCTTCGCTGTGGAAGCGGTAGTGCCGCACATCCGACCGGACCGCAAGTCGATCGTCAAGTTCATGACGAAGAACTGGAAGTCTCTGTCCGAGCAGAAGGCCAACAAGTTCGTCGACCAGGTGATCGCCGGCGCGGCAGGCGATGAGGAAGAAGCGAAGGCGCTCGAAGCGCTGCGGCAGCAGCTCCTCGCAGCACCCTGGAGCCTGGATCTGTCTACCGTGGCCAAGCGCGCGGAATTCAAGACCGACGAGACAGCCTCGGCAGCGCTCGCGTTCCTCCACCGGGACCTGGCCACACGCCTGACCGGCATGCCAGGCATCCGGGACAACGTCTTGAAGGCTCTGGCCAGCCACCTGCTCGCCAGGGAAGCGAAGGAAGCACTGTCCAACGCCGACAACCCGCTCGCGCCGAGCTCGAACCTGGATCCGCGGCTGCTGGAGAAGTGCTGGGCCCGCCTGATCAAGGATCCGTACGAGCCGATGCCGTTCGTTGCCGGTTACGGGTTCGGCACGGCCGACGCGATCGGAGCTGCGTCGAACATCCCGCGGGACGCCCCGGAGCGCCTGCGCGCCCTGGTGCTTTTCGCGCTGGACCAGGAATGCACGCGCAGCGGCCACACATATCTGACGCGCAACCAGTTCATCCGCGCGATCGAGCGGGTGGATGCGCAGGTGCCTGCGCAGCGCGCCATCGAGCACGGCCTCGAGGCGGATCTGATCGAGATGGATGAGGGCTTCGGCGAGAGGCGGTTCTACACCCCCGACTTGCTTGACGCCGAGCGCAGCTTGGCCGCACGGGTGGCGGAGATGTGCGCGCCCGTGGCTCCGATGACCAAGGCGCCTCGCGACAAGGTGATCGCCAAGATCAAGGAAGTCACGGCGCGCGTGGCGCCCGGCACCACCCTGGACGACTCCCAGCTCGCTGCGCTGGTGGGGATCCTCACTTCCAAGAAACGCCTGCACACCCTCACGGCCGGGCCCGGCTGCGGAAAGACGGCGCTGATGGAGATCCTCACCTGCGTGCTCAAGAGCCGCGACTTCGTCTTCTGCGGCCCCACCGGGAAATCGGCCAAGGTGCTGAACAACCGGTTGTCCAAGCACGGGCGTTCGGCCGCCACCGTGCACTCGACGCTCGCCGGCGGATCGCGCAAGGACTTCACCTTCAACGAGGACAACCCCCTGCCGGGCAACATCCTCGTGCTCGACGAATCCGGCATGGCCGACAACGACCTCGCCGATGGCGTGCTGGCCGCGGCCAAGGAGATGCACGTGATCCTGCTTGGCGACCACGACCAGTTGCCCTCCGTCTCGCCTGGCCAGTTCCTCAAGGACATCCTGGCCATCGACGGGCCGGACCACCATCGCCTGACGACCACGCACCGCAACGGCGGCGGTATCCTGGACATCATCAATCAGGTGCGCGACGGCGAGATCGACTGCGCCGATCGGCCCGACGTGCAGTTCTCCCACCACCTGGGAGAAGCGGCCGCGGAGTTCCCGCGGGTGGCGCAGCAGTACGTGAACGCAGTGGACCGCCACGGCTTCGACAACGTGATCCTGCTGATCCCCAAGCGCCAGGGCAACCCAGACACCCCCGGGTGGAACACCACCTACGCAAACGCGCGGCTGCGCGAGATGTGCAACCCCAACGCGGAGAAGGTGCCGGGCACGGGTCGCCTGCACGTGGGCGACCGGATCATCATCCGCGCCAACATGAAGGTGCCGCTGGCCGGCACCGGCGGTCGCCAGGAAGGGCGGGGCCGCGAGGACGACGACGAATGCGACGCCAACGAGGTGCGCGTGGTCAACGGCGACACCGGCAGCATCGTGGCCTGGCAGCCCTACCGCCAAAAGCAGGGGCAACCGCGCCGCGCCGGTGCGCAGTACATCACCCTGCGTCTGGACGACGGCCGCACCGTTGATTTCCCCGGCACGGTCACCGAGGTTTTGCAGCACTCCTACGCGCTGTCCGTGCACTCCGGGCAGGGCAGCGAGTACGCCCACGTGATCATGGTTGCGCCGCAGGCATCCCGCGGCTTCGTGAATCGGCCCATGCTCTTCACCGGGCTCTCGCGCGCGCGGCACATGCTGGAAGTGCACGGCGAAGATCGCGACCTCATGAACATTGCCGCCACGCCGGCCCCGGCGCGCAACTCGGCGCTTCCGCAGCGTGTGCGGCGGCTGCTCGGCCAGCCCGAGGAGGCCACCCAGGGCCAGTCCACCGCCCTCGACGAAGACCCGGGCGACTTCGACGACGCGTACTCCGGGGTGCCGTGCACGCCAGTGCCTCCCTCCCAGATGTCCGCCCGCGCGCGCCGCTATAGCCAGGGCGATTTCTGATCGTCCACTCTCAAGGAAACAGCATGCTGATCATCCGCCACATCGGCAACAGCACCGGCTCGAGCATCCCGGGCTGGCCCGAGGTTGGTACCGTCGCCGGACTCATGGATGCGCTCAAGCGCTGGCCGCTGGAGCCCCGTCTGGACATGCGCGAGGACGACCAGCAGGAACAAGCGCCGTATCGCGGCCGCGCATGGGGGCACTGCATCAAGCGCTTCGACCAGCGCAAGGGGCGCAACGTCTACGAGGCGACCAAGCCGATCTATCCCGACAGCCCTGACGCGGTGAGCTACCTGGGGAACTTCCTCGGCTACTCGTTCGCCTTCTCGCTCGACACCGACGAGCCCACGCTGATCGCGCAGCTGGACGCCGCGATCGCCGAAAACATGGCGCGGCCGGATTACCAGGCCGCGGTGCAGGAGATCCGCGAGCGCGAGCAGGCCGAACAACGCCGCTGGGCATCCCGCCAGCGCGCATGAAGGAGATGGGACGATGACCGTCGCTAATTCCACCCCTGACACCGGCGAACGCCTGAAGCAGGAGCTCGCTGCGCGCAAGGCCGCGGCCATCCTGCGTGAGAGCGGGCTTGCCCTGGCTGCCTCGCAGGTCGAACGCGTTGCCAACGACCTGGCGGTCGGGCCCGCGGACTGGGCTCGGCGCGGATTCTTCCGCGACACCTTCATGGTGACCGTGGTGCGCGACAGCCCGGCGGAGTTCCAGTCGCTGGGGGACATCGATCAGGCAATCTCCACCGGCGACTTCACCGGCTCCTATGAGCTCGTGTGCACCGAGGCGCTGACGCATGACCAGGCGCGCGCCGCTTGCGAGGCCGTTGGATCGGACCCCTCCTTCTTTCGCGAGCTGGCCGAGAACGAGGCGCAGAGCCTGATCGGCAATGCCTACGCGGTGCATGGGCCGCGCCCCTCCTGACATGCCGTGCTTCCTCAATGCCTACGACGACGGCCGACCCGATCGCGGTGTCATTCGTGGTGGACAGGTGCTTGCCCACCGCGTGAGCTGCCGCGAAGTCTGGCCGAGCGGGTCGACACCGCGCGGAAGGATGCGCGGGTGACCGGGGCAGGGGAGCTGCCGGCCGCGGTTCTGCCGCTTCGGGAGGAATTGCGCGCAGCGGCCTGGTGGCAAGACGAGCAGCGGCGGCGCGAGATCGACCACGGCCTGCGCGAGCCTGGCTCCATGGTCCTCTGGGTCTTCCAGGGGGTGCAGGCCCGACTGATTGAGATGCGGGCGCTCCAGGCGCGGGGCCACGACGGCATGCCAGGTTTCGCTGAGCGGATGACGGTACTGCAGGACCTGGTGGCTCGCGCCCCGTGGCGCGTCGATCCGGACCTGGGACTCGTGCCTCGAACCGAGGCGGCGGCACGGCAGCTACAGACACCACGGACGTGGCAACCCTGAGAGTGAGGAGGAACATGGAACTGTTTACCAAGGCGCCGCTGATCGGGCGCAACCACGGGCTCGGCGTCTGGGCCGAGGGCGACCAGGCCACCGGCGAGGCCGATCGCATGACGTTCTCGCACGGGGTGGCGAGCTTCGGCTACCTGCTGCAGCCCAACGAGCGTCTCACCGGTGCGCAGTGGATGCATCGCATCCGCAGCATCTACAGCGCGGAGGAGCCCCGCACGCGCGCCGTGCTGGAGGCGATCAGCCGCGTGATGATGGTCCCACGCTTTCGTGACGACCGCATCCTCTACAGCCCCTCGGGGGAGCCGGCGTTTCGCGGACGGCTGTCCCAGTGCCAGACACATGCCAACGCCTTGAGCACCGCGGACCGACGTTGGGCCGAGGCGCCCATCCGCCTGGCGGCCGAGGCGCCTGCCGCGGACGTGCACGCTGCCGATGTCGCCGTGGCCAACCTGCGCCTGGTGGGCGCACGCATGGTCCCCGCGGGCGCAGGAGCGGCCGATCTCGAGGGCGCAAGCGTCTACGAGCTGCATCCCTTCCTGCGGGAGCTCGGGCCTGTCACCCAACTGGCTGTGTTCACTTCCGAGGACGTGTGGCACCAGCAGATGTCGGAGTTGGCCGTGTCGGCGGCGCTGGAGGCCGGCGGACATGGGGACTCGAGCGTGGCCCGCGCATCGTCGGCCGCCGGCGAACGCGATCCGGACGTGGCGCTGCGCCTGGCGGCTACCCAGGCGCGCTTCGGCGGCTACGCATCGGTGCTGACGTTCGCCATCGGCCACCATTCCCGTTCGGGCACGAGCAGCCTGCCCGAAGACGCGGACCTGACGGTGGACTCGGTCCAGGCCTCGCTCCGCAACTTCCTCGAATCGCTGCAGGACAACGCCAGCTGGAGCCCTGACGTCGCGGTCTTCTTGGGCCGCCCAGCGCCCCTGGTGAACCCCTCCGGTGCCGTGCAGCCCTTCGAGCGCATGTTCCACCCGGGCCTGATCGGCTGGCAGCTGCCTAAGCACCTGGTGGAGCACCTGGTAGACACGCTGCAGCCGCGAAGCGTCGAGCGAGAACGGGGTTGAGCAGGAATGCAAGAAAGTCGCATCTCCGGATGCCGCTGCGCAAGCACCGCGATTGGAGCCCGCCCAGGGCAGGCGCAATCGCAGGGCCGCTGGAGCCAGGAATCGATCGGCCGCGCGGCCAACTTAGATACGCGCGCCTCCGATCGCGCCCTCTCGCGGGCGCTGACTACTGCCCTCACGCTGTGCCTGCTACAGCGATGGCGCCACGAAATGTTCGACGCGCCTGCAAGCGCGCGCCGTGATGCACCCGCGGAGGTCGCCGATGCTGGCCCGGGGCGGGTCGCAGCCGAGGAGCTTGGCGAGCACACGCTGCGCTTGCTTCGCATCGAGCAGAGGGATACCGGATGGTGCGGCGCGCAGCAGGTCCACTCGGCTCTGGAGCGCGCCTTCATGGACGCCGGCGAATGCGCCCTGCAGCGGTGTGGTTCTCCGGACGCAGACCTGGTGATCCGCGCGCTGGAACACACACGGGCCCAGGTTAGGGCGCCTCTGGGGCCGGACTAGGGCCCTGCGCAACAGCGCCCAGGTGCCGGAGGAGACTTCGTCGCGCTCATTTGAGTTCGCGCATCGACGCGGCTATGCTAGCCGTTATTACAGTTCGCGCCGGTATACGCCTTCAAAGTGTCAAAAGCCAGGACATCCACCTCCGCAAGCCGGGCTACGAAGGCGCTTCCGGCGCGGACCGAGCTTACTGCGCTTCCCGGCAAGGGCCGATCGCCAATCGAGCCCACCGCCGCGGGCAACCGGGAGCGCCCCTGATGGATCCGCGCGATCTGCGGCCAGGCGACACGGTGTTGACGCGGCACATCCAGAGCCGTGGCGACCGGCTGCCGGTGATCACCGAGACGACGCTGGAACTCGAGCAGGTGCTGCCGCGGGACCAGATGGTGATTGGCAAGCCGCTGCGGCGCTTCGTCTACATCCAGGGCAACCCCGCCGGCGGCCAGCAGGTGCCGGCCCGGGGCAGCGAGGCCGCCCATTTCGGGGATCTCGTGACGGTGCAGGCCCGGGGCCGCCAAGATCCCCAGCCCGTGGATCGTCTCCCCGACGTTCCGACGGCACGCGTGCAGATTTCACTCACGCTGGACTGCTACCTCGCCGGCAACTCCCCGGAACGCGCGCGAGCAGCGCTCAAGGAAGTCGCGCAGGCAGCGCCCGCCCGCGGGCTGCTGGCTTTCGGCTTTCCGGATGCGCGCGTGGTTTCCTGCAGCGTCGAGATCGACGGCACGCCGGCGATGAATTATCCGGATTCGCCTTCCTACACAGAGGACAGCGACCGCGATCGCGGAGAACGCCAGCGCTGACGACCCTTCCGAACACACACCAGACGGAGCCTCCCATGCTGAACCAGTCCACCCCGGCCCACCCTGAGCCCGCCGAGCTCTCCACGGAGGAACGTCAGGCCCTGATGGAGGCGCTGTACCAGCGCTTCATCAACAGCGGCTCTCCCGGCGCGCTGAAGCCGGCCCTGCTCGCCAAGGCGGCCGTGATGTCCGACGAGGAGTTGCTGCAACGCATGCTGCAGTACGAAGCCGACGGGGATACCGAGATCGCCGCGGTGCTCGCGCGTTTCGGCCTGTCGGAACTCCCGATCGACCTGCGCCTGGACGTCGAGGGCGCGGCCCGCCTCGTGGATCCGCACCTGCTCAGGGTGCAGGTGTCCGTGTCGGAGTTGCGCCGCTTCGAGTTGGACCACTTCAGCGTCCGCGACATGGTGAACTTCGGCTCCCTGCGCATCGAGCTGCCCCAGAGCGTCTCCGCCTTGGGCTACGTGGCGCAGGACGCGGGCTGGCCGGTGCCGATGCGCACCTACGCCGTGCTCACCAACGGCATCCAGATGGAGCCGCTCATCGCCTTCGAGATCGAGTGCGGCCGCCCTGGGGCATTGGACGTGGCCTACCGCACGCCGCAGATGCGCCTGGCGGCCTTGCGCACGCAGGTCGCGCAGGGGGTGGGGTCCGCCGACACCCTGTCGATGACCACGAAGACCGACGCCCGCTACTGGCTTCCCATCGAGGCCGCAGCGCATGGCGAAGTCGAGCGTCCGCGGGAGGCCTGAGCATGACGAAATCGCAGAACACGTTCCTGGTGAACGCGCGACCCCTCGTGCGGGTGCGTGAGCTCCGGTTGGACGATCGCTCCGTGCGCGGAGTGCACCTGGTCGGCGTGAACGTCACGGTTGCGGAAAAGTCCCGCGCCGAAGCGGCCCTTGATGTCTTCCATTCGACCGTGCCGGTCAAGGTGCTGGACGACTTCGAGTTCAGCGTGGTGGATCCTGCAAGCGGCCGGGTACTGCCGCGCGATCACGACCACGAGTCGTATTCGCTTTCGGAGGAAGGCGAATACCTCGAGCAGGCTGAGACCAGGCCCCTGAAGGTCGGCAGGCTGCTGGTGCGCGCGGTGGGTGGGACCGGGGAGAACTTCGACGTCGGAAGCGTCACGGTAGCGGGCACCAATCGATCCGATCTGGAGCACAAGGCCGTCGACCTGCTGTGGGACGACCGCCTGCGTTCGACCGGCTATTCGCCCCGCTGCGAGGCCGTAGGCGCGGAATCCGACGACGACGAAGTGGACGAGGAGCAGCCCGCGGCTGCGCGGGAGCGGCAATGAAAGCTGCGGCCTCCGCCATGGACTCGGCCGACCTGCGCGCCTGGCTCGGGAAATCCCGCGCGCGCGACGAGGCGAGGGCCCCGGTAGTCGGAGTGCGGGTAGCTGTCGGCACCGGCGCCGGCCTGGGCTTTGTCACTGTGGCCAGCGCCAACGCGGCAGCCCAGGACCTCCCGGATGCAGCCCTGGAGCCGGCCTACCTGCGGATCGAACGGCCTTTCGTGGAAACCCCCGATGAGGCGCTTGTCGACCTCGGCTTGCTCATGGCCGCGATCGGCGTCGAGCAAGTACGCCAGGCCGTGGTCCTTGCGGCGGCGGACATCCAGGCAACCGGCTCCTTCGAGGCGTTCCGGGACGCGTACGAGTCGGTTGCCGAGATGGCGAGGCGCGCCAGCGAATCGGAGCTGGGCGAGCTGCAGGTGCCCTTGCAGGCCCTGATGGCCAATCCCCAGGTGACTGCGGAGCTCTCGCGCGCCGGGTTCGATGGCGCCATCTTCGGCGCCGCAGGAGCACAGCACTGGGTGGTGTTCAGCGAGCGCCAGGTTCGCCCGGCGATCTCCGCCGGCTGGCCGCACCGACCGACCTGGGCCACGCCCGACGCGCCGGCGCCGGCCACGGGCGCCGAGGCCTACGAGCAGGAGCGGCTCACCGCTGTGCGGGCGGCCGTGCGCAGCCTGACCGGCCTTACGCCGAAGGACGAGGCGCTAGGCAGGATGGTGGTGGGCACCTCCTCCACAATCCAGGCGCGGCTGCGTGGGCTCTCCACCGGGCGCTCAGCCGCCGTCCTTGCCAATGCAGCCGGGGTAAGCCCGATGCTCAAGGAGCTGATGCGCCTGCGGGTACAGGCACACCACCAGGCGATGGCCGAGATCGGTGACCATGAGCGCGGCGTGGTGCTGCGCAGACCGAATGCCTCGCGTTGGGTGCTCGTGCTGCCGGATGCCAGCAAGCCCGGGAACTGGCGCGTGCAGCACTTCAACCTCGATGGCCTGGACAGCCACGTGTCGGTGGCCTCGCGCGAGCAGGCTTACCAGACTGCCCTGCATGCCGGCTTCACCCTCCGCGACGACGGCGCTTTGGATCGCATCCAGGACACCACGCGCTTCCAGCGCGGGCTCCTGCAAGCCGACCTGCAGGGCCAGCGCAACCGCGGCGAGATCTCGCTGTTGGAGTTCCGCCAGCAGCTCGCCGACTTCGACCGGCTCGAGGTGGCGCTGGCCAGCATCGGCAGCCGCCTGGAGCAGGCCGCCTGCGATCTGCGCACGGGTTCGGTGTTCCTGCTGGCCGATCGCATCGCCGCCGGCCACGAGCACGCGGTGATCCTGCACGAGCTCACCCACAAGCATGGCCGCAATGTACTGGGCGTCGCCGGATGGAAGCGGCTGGTGGGCGGCTTGCGCGCCTGGAAAGACGCACCGCGCGCGAGCTCCGAGCACCTGGTCTTCTTGGCGGCCGACGCGCGTGCGCGCGCTGCCACCGGCGCTGATCAGGCGCTGTACGAGGAAGAACTCTTCGCCTACGGCGTCGAGGAAGCGATCCTGCGCGGCTTCCGGCCCAAGGCGATGGCCCAGGAGGGCAGCGTCGAGCAGTGGTTGTCGGACGTGGAGTCCACGATGCGCGGCGTATTGATGCAGCTCACGCGCGCGCCGCAAGAGCCGCTGCAGCCGCAGCAGCTCGTCGACTTGGCCTACGCGATGGCGCAGCTGGAGAATCCCGAGCGCGCCGACCTGATCACCCAGCGCATGGGCGAGGGCTTCTCCAGGCTCGTGAAGGAAGCCGAGATGGCTGCCGCCCAGGTGGGCGCTGCCAGCCGGCCGCGCACCGCACCCAAGCCGGTACGGATGTCCAACAAGGCCGTTGGCGAAGCATTCCGCTGCCTGGTGAACGAACTCAAGGACGACCTGCAGGGCGTCCTCATGAATTGGCAGGACGCGGAGCTCAGCGAGTCCGAGGAGGACATCGTGGTGTACCCCGGGCGCGATCGCGAGTTCAGTCGCGGGGGCGTCGGTGGACGTCACAAGGTGGGCAAGCGCGAGTTCCTCGAATGGCTGCAAAGCGACGGGCCCTTCGACACGGAGCGATTCGGCAAGGAAATCCTCACCGATCGGGAGTGGCGCGGGCAGATCCACCGTCTGCGCCGAAGCGCCTTTTCGGGCAGCGTTCGCAACGCCCTCGTTCCCCTGAAGGAGCTCGCGAAGCTGACCGATGAGGAGTTCCGCGCCCGCTACGTGGTGCACTTCGATTTGGGGCCCGACCCGGAGGGGCGCGTCGCCTCGATGATGGCCGGACCGGTGCACGGCGAGGCCGAACCGGACACCGACCGGCGCTCCCCGGAGGGCTCACGCGCCCGCGGCTGGGCGACCCTGTACGGCTACGACCGCGCCGGTGCGCGGGCCTACATCTTCCCCGCCGAGGACCGTGATCCGCAGGGGTGGATCGACGATGCCGTGCCGGTGGCGACCGTCGTGCTCTCCCGCGACGGCCAGACGGTGCTCGAGGCGCTGCAGGACCAAGCCGCGCGGGAAGCAAACGCTTCCGAGTCGCCCCCGGCGCGCCCGCCGGCGCCGGATAGGCGCAGTTCCCTGGCCCCGGTCTCGGCCGCCACGCACCGCCGCCTCGCGCAGTTCGGCGAGCCGGTGGCCCACCTGCTCGACGCCCAACGCCGGCTGGGAGACGGCGAGCGCCTGTTCGTCTTCCACGAACAGGACGAGGAGCCCTTCGAGGTGCGGGACGTGCAGGACCTGCGGGTCTACACGCCCGACCAGATGCTGGCCCTGCCGCCCGCGCCTGGCGACCGCCAGACCGAGTCGGCAGCGTTCAAGGCATGGTTTGGCGACTGGCAGGACCGCTATGCCCACAGCAGCCGGTACCCGGCGGAAAAGACGCCGGTGTCGCAAGCGGTGGACGGCAACGGCAGCCCCCGACCGATGTACCACGCCACCAATGGCGACTTCGGCGTCTTCGAGACCGCGCGCGCCACCGTCAACAGCACCACCTTCGGTCCGGTGGAGACCGAGCGGCATGCGATCTTCGTCGCCCCTGACGTGGGCTTCGCCGAAGAGCACCTCAGGGGCGTGGACGGTGCCAACGTGATGCCGGTCTACCTGGACGTCAAAGCGCCGGCGGACTTGCGCGATGGAGTGCCTGGGGAGGTGATCTCGGAGATCGTGGCACGAACGAGCCTGCGCCACTCCGACTTCTGGCACCTCAGGCCAACGGACACCTGGCAGCTCTTTGACGGCGACTTCGGCCGCCAAGTTGTCTCCGCGCTCAAGGATGCGGGCTACGACGGCGCGATCCTCACCGAGGTGAACAAGGCCGGAACAGCCGAATTCGAGGTCTGGGCAGCCTTCGAGCCGCAGCAGGTGAAGTCGGCCATCGGCAACGACGGCGAGTTCTCCGCGAGCCGGGACATCACCCATTCCCTCGCGCGCCAGGTGACCGAAAGCCCCGCCTTTCGCGGCTGGTTCGGCGACAGCGTGGCCACCGAGGACGGCAAGCCCGGCAGCAAGCCGCTGGTGGCCTTCCACGGCACGACCGCGGACTTCCAGGCGTTCCGCCCGCATGAGCGCCGCGGCGAACAGCTCGGCTTCGGCGTGCACTTCACAAGCGACCCCGCGTTCGCCAGCCGCTACGCCGGTGACGCGAAGATCGCCCGCCGCGGCAGCTCGCCGCAGGTCCTGCCCGTGTACCTGGCCATTTCGAAGCCGCTTGTTGCTGACGCGGTGGTGGAGGAGGGTACGCCCGAATTCGCGCTGGCCGAAAAGCTAGCCGGATCGAAGCTGATCACGGTGGTTGACGACCGGGGGCGGCGCACTGCCTACCTGCAAAACGCCATCGACGCCACCTCCGGCGCGCGCGCGGCGCGGCTGATCCAGGAGGCGGGATACGACGGCGTGCGCTACCAGTCCCGCATCCTCGAGCCCGGCGCCCACGGCAGCCGCTCCGTGGCCGACGCGCAGTCCTGGGTGGTGTTCCGGCCGGAGCAGATCAAGAGCGCAATCGGGAACAGCGGCGCATTCGACGCGCTGCGCTCTGAAATCCTCAGCAGCGTCCCCCGCCAGGACGGCATCGTGCTTCACCTGGCGCGCGACGCGGACGGCGAGGGGTACTACCTCCAGGCCCGCGACACTGCCGCCACGAATGCGCTGGGCGCACCACTGGCCATCGCGCACCTTCACGTGCCGGACGAAGCAGTATCCGGGCGGGGCTGGGCCATCGGCGACATCTACGTGCAGAAGGACTATCAGCGCCAGGGAATCGCAACGCGCATGGTGGAGGAGATGTGTCAGCACCTGGGCTCCCAGCCCACCGGTGCCGCGTCCGTGTTCACCGAGGCCGGCGCCGCCTTCTTCGCATCGCTGTCCGGCGGCCGGCAGGCGGCACAGCACGGACGCGCGCTGGAGGAAACCGGCTTCTGGGGTCGAGCCGGCGCTGGCAGCATCGTCATGGCTCGCGAGAGCGGGCGCATCCTCCTGGCGCTGCGGTCCGAGCAGGTGCTGGAGCCCGGCACCTGGGGCACCTGGGGTGGTGCGATCGACGAGACCGAGCACCCCGCGGCGGCCGCTTTGCGTGAGCTGCGCGAAGAGGCAGGCGTCGATCAGGAGGCGGTGCTGCTGCCGCTGCTGGTGTTCCAGCACGGCGAGTTCCGTTACCACAACCACCTGGCGCTGGTCGACCGCGAGTTCGAGCCGGTGCTGAACGAAGAGACGGCGGACTTCCGCTGGACCCGCCCTGACGAGATTCCGCTGCCGATGCACCCCGGCTTGCAGGCACTGCTGGCGGATTTGGCGAGCAGCGAGACGATCAGGCGGCTCTCGGAGCAGTTCGGGACGAGTGCGGCTGCGGCGCCACAGGTCCGTGCTCCGGACCGCTGGCTGGACCTCGATGCCGCTGCCGCCGAGGGCACTCGGTGGGACGCCGTCCGGGCGGAACTGCAACGCAAGCACGACGTGACCCTGGACATCCGCTTCATGCACACCCTGGGCGTGCTGCATTGCGAGTGGATCCAGGCCAGGAATCCAGGGCGGGGAAGCGGTACCGACGCGATGCGCGAGCTGGTGGCGCGCGCCGACGAGGCCGGCATGCCGATGACCCTGCGCGTGTCCGCCGGGAACACCGAGCAGATGCTGGAGTCGCTCTACGCCGAGTTCGGGTTCGTGCCGCAGGGGGACCTGCGCATGCGGCGCGAGCCCGGCGCGCCTGTCAGGCGGCCGCTCTGGAAGGGAGCGGCCTTCAAGCAATGGTTCGGCCGCAGCGTCATCCTGCGCAAGGGCACGATGGAGCCGATGGTGGCGCATCACGGCACGCGCTCCGACTTCGCGGTGTCCCGCCCCTCCGTCACCGGCGCCGAGGGGCCCGGCATCTACATGTCCGATGGGGCGTCCGAATACGGGGCGAAGTCCATGCGGCTGTTCGTGCGCATGGAAAACCCCTTCTGGTTCTACCCCTCCGACGAGTCGATCGACGCCGAGATCAACGGCGAGCTGATCGAGCAGGTCCTTGGCGCCGACGAGGCGGCGCGGATCATCCAGCGCATGGCGGTGCAGGGCCGGCAGGCCTACGGGACCGAGGTGCGGGATGCGCTGCGCGCGCGCGGCCACGACGGCATCGTGATGGTGTATCCCTTCGGGGAGCCCGCGCTCGAAGGCGCGAGCGGCGCGGCGGTACTGATCGCCTTCGATCCAGAGCAGGTCAAGAGCGCGGACGCGAACGACGGTCGCTTCAGCCGCGAGACGGCCGACATCCGTTTCAGCATCCCGGCTGCCAAACTTCCGGTGGTCTACCACGGCACAAGCGAGCGCTTCGACCAATTCGCTTCCAGCGACCGGGGCATCTGGTTCGCGGAGAACCCGCGCGAGGCTCGCGATTACGCCCAGTGGCATCACGACGAGGCGAAGGCCGGTCCGCCCCGCGTGATCGCGGCGCAGCTGACCATCTCCAACCCCTACGAGCCTACCGAGGCCGAGGTTCATGAGTGGCGCGCCGCCACCGAGGCCGACATCGGCTTCGAGCAGCTCGAGCGCGAGCTGGTGGCGCGCGCAACCGCGCTCGGGCACGACAGCATCCGGATGCCCCATGGGTACTGGGTTGCCTTCGAACCCAGCCAAGTCCTGGTGCAGCCTTCGCCTGAAGGTCGCTATCGTGCGCCGCGCACCCAGACGCCGCCGGCGCGGCTTGCCCCCGCCGTGCAGGCCGCCTCGGACAACCCCGCCTTTCGCGACTGGTTCGAAGACAGCGTGGTGGTCGACGCGCAAGGGTGGCCGCTGCCGGTGTTCCATGGCACCACGCGCAGCTTCGCGCGCTTCAGCACCGCCAAGCTGGGAGAGAAGACCGGCGCGCTGGATGCGAAGACGGGTTTCTTCTTCGCCGAGAACCCCGACGCCGCCAGCCAATTCACCTGGGAGGCGGGGGAGCCCTACGGCGGCAACCTCATGCCAGTGTTCCTGCGGCTGCGCAATCCCTACGTGATCCGGGACGTGGTTCTGGATGGATCGGTGGGAACCAAGGTCGGCATGCTGATGCGACGGGCCCAGGCCTTGGGCCATGACGGCGTGGTGTTCGAGCGCAGCGACATGCTGGGTCACCAGGGCCGCTGCTTCGCTGTGTTCGAACCCGGGCAAATCAAGTCCGTGACCGCCAACCGCGGCCGCTGGAGCCTGCGCAACAGCGACATCCGGCTGTCCATGCCGGCCGCAGCGGTTGCGAGCGCGCCGGCGCGCGCCCCCGGCGTGTTCTCCCGCTCGCTCACCGACCTGATTCAGGCCAACGGCCCCCACCGCGCAACGCCCGCGCACTGGAGCGGCTTCATCCGCGGCCTACAGGGCGTGGGCCGCCCCGAGGTGGAGTGGAGTGGGGTGCTGGCCTGGCTGGAGGGCCAAGGCGGCATGCTCTCGCGCAGCGAGGTGGCCGATTACCTGCGCACCCATGGCGTGAACGTCACCGAGGTGCACAAGGGCGGTCAGCATGCGCGCGACGCGCTGGACAGCCTCGTGGTGCGCGCGCACGCACTGGGGTTCCGGTTCGACCGCGAGCGCTTCCTGGAAGGCGGCGAGATCCAGGGCCGCGAAATCGGCTTCAGGCGCGCGGACCCATCGGACGGCGACGACCTCTACTACGAGTGGGACGGTCGGGAACTCGTGGCCACTACGGCCGATGCGGAACCGCAGATCTTCCGTGCGGGCGAGATCGTGCGCATCGCCGAATCGATCGGCCAGCTCGCGCGCGACGAGGCGAACCGCGCCGACGAGATGGGCACGCAATACAGCGAGTGGACGCTGCCGGGCGGGCAGGGCTATCGCGAGGTGCTGCTGACGCTGCGGAAGCAGCCGCGGAAGACCCACCGCGTTTTCGCCACGGGCGGGCCTGTGGAAGACCTGCCGGATGTCGCCGACTTCGACACGCACGAGGAAGCAGACGCCGAGTTGACCCGGCGTCGGGCCGCGCAACCCCGCTTGCACCACGTCAAGATGGAGTTCGAGAAGCTCGCCAGCGAAGGCGGCCCCTACCGCTCGCCGCACTGGGACGAGTCCAACGTGCTCGCCCACGTGCGCCTGACGGACCGCCTCGATCCGGAGGGCCGTCGCGTCCTCTTTGTCGAGGAGCTGCAAAGCGACTGGGCGGAGGACGGCCGCCGCAAGGGCTTTCTCCTCAGCGGGGCGCAACGCGCGCAACTGCGCCCGGGCTCGCCCGAGGCCATCGCAGCGCTGGCTACTGGCGCCGCGGGCGACATGCGCGTGCAGGTCGACGACGGCTTCGGACGGCCGCTGACCATGACCCTCACGCCCGCGGCCCGCGAAGCGAAGGCCCTGGTGCCGCCCGGCCCCTATGTGCACAGCACCGAGGCGTGGCTTGCGCTCGCGCTCAAGCGCGTCTTCACCATGGCCGCCAGCGAGGGCTACGACGCGGTCGCGTTCGTGACGGGCCAGCAGAGCGTGGACCGCTACGGCCTGGGCGAACAGCATGGCCTGCGGGAGTTCTACGACACGGTGGTCCCACGCGCCGTCAACAGGCTCCTGGCCAGGCTCTGCACCGACCGGATCGCCCAGGTTGCCGTGAACGTCGGTGGCGACGAGGGGACCCTCGCGCTGCAGCCCGGCTTCCTGGTGACGCCGGAGATGCGCGAGCAGCTCGCGCCGCGCGTGGAGCCGACCCCCATCGAGCGCTGGATCGCAGGGACCCGCGTCGCGGCGGCTGACGGCCGCCCCGAGCGGGTATACCGCGGCGAGCACGGCGCCACAAGAGACGGGCAACTGCAGACCCTGCTGGGCACCTTCACCTTCAGCAGCGCGCAGGTTGCCAGCACGTACGCGATGCAGCCTAACGACGCCGGCGGGCGGGCGGAGGCGCCGCGGGTAGTTCCCGCGTATCTGGCGATCCGCAATCCGGTGTTCGAAAACCGCGACGACCCGTTCGTGGAGATGGCGGAGATCGAGCGGAAGTTCGGCACCGAGTTCACGCGGGACCTCGTTGTGCGCGCCGGGCTGCGCGGAGTCACCAACACGGGCAACTGGGAGGAGAACTTCGCTCCGAAGTACGCCCACGACATCGCACGTTTCCTTCGCGAGGAGCCACAGGCGCTGTCGAAGGTCTACATGGACGCGTACGTCTTGCTGGACGACCCGGAGTTCATCGACGCCGCGCGCGAGGCGGGTTACGACGGAGCGATCCACCTGGGCAACGGCGAGAGCGCCCTGGAGCTGGAGTACCGGGTGTTCGACCGTGAGCAGGTGCGCTATGCGCTAGCCGAGGGCGTACTGCACTCGGTCCCTGCCGCGCCCGGTGCGCCACGCCCAGGCTGGTGGCGCGCGCCGCGGGACGACTCCTTCCGGGACTGGTTCGCTGGCAGCCGGGTGCGCAGCCCGGTGTTCCACGCCACCTCGGCGGACTTCAACACCTTCGACACGACGCGAGGTGACCTCGGGACTCACTTCGGCACGCTGCAGCAGGCCTTGCGGGTGGTCGAACGCGGCGAGCGTGACGGCCGCGCCGGACGCAGGATCATCCCCGCCTGGCTGAAGCTTGCCAACCCACTGCGGCTGGTCGACGAAGGCAGCTTCCATGCCGACGGCATCGCAGAGCAGCTGGAGCGCAAGGGCTTGCTGGCCGTCGGGGAAGGCACGCGCATCCGCCGCGAGTGCGATGCCGACTGGCGCGCGCGCAAGATCTACGATCCGCAGCTGCGCCAGGTGATCCAGGACGCCGGCTTCGACGGCGTGGTCTACGCCAACCGGCATGAGGGTGCCGGCGACTCCTACATCGCTTTCGAGCCGCAGCAGATCCGCACGGCCCTGGACGCCCATGGCCAGGCCTCGCAAAGCCTGCGGCACTCGATGCCCACACGCTCGGCGCCTCGCCGTGCAGTGCGGCCGCCCGAGGTTCTGGCCGCAAACGAGTATCCCGCGTCCGGACGGGAGCACCGGGTGCGGGACGTCGCCCAGGGGCTCCGCGCCGGGGAGGCGGCCGCCATCGAGCAGGCCGCGCAGGAAATGGCAGCCATCGTGCCGCCAGGCGTCACGTTGATCCCGGTGCCGGGATCGACGGGCGACACGCACCGCACCGCGGCGCTGGCCCTTCGGATCTCGGAGCTGTGCGGCGCGGCATTCTCCGACATCCTGATCGGTGTTCCTCGCCCGTCGCAGTACGCGTGCAAGAAGGCAGGCGTGCCGCTGTCGGCCGAGCAAATGCCCATGCGGCTGCGCGATGGCCAGACGGTTCCCACGGGTGCTGTGCTCGTGGACAGTGTGGCGGGCACCGGCGAGACGCTGCGCGCCGCGCGACTGGCCCTGCGCTTCAACGCGCCGGCGCTGGTGTACGCCGCGGTGCCCACGCTGCAGGGCGCCTGCCGCGTGCATTACGGCCCCCTGCCGGCGCGCCGGCCGGCTCCGGCTTCCACGGGTGGTCCGACCGATCCGTACGACTTCGCGGCGGACCCCGCGTTCCACCACCTGTTCTTCGGCACGCCGTCGGCGCAGGACATTGCGGAGTTCGCGCGCTGGCTGCGCGAACGGCCAGACTGTTTCGTGCGCCTGTACCACGGGACCGCTGCCAAGCATCCGGTGCAGGAGCAGGGGCTGCTTCCAACGTCCATGCGCCGTCGCAACAGCTACCAGTCGGCCAACGGCTACGTGTGCGCGAGTGTCTACCCCTCCCACGCGCACCAGTTCGGCGTGATGTCCGCCCTCAACAGCGGCGGCGACGTTTCCGGCTACCGAGTGGCGGTGTACCCGGTGACGGTGACGCTACGGCGCCTGTGCGCCGACCTGGACCAGCTTCGAAACAGGCGAATGGGAGGCGTGGACTGCGGCAACTCCCTGGCTGAGAGCCTCATCTTCGGGCATGGCGCGCGCATGCGCGGTCGCGTGGAGCCTTATGCACTCGGCGCGCCCCGGCTGT
Source organism: Ramlibacter sp. AN1133 (assembly GCF_037890035.1). NCBI lineage: Bacteria > Pseudomonadati > Pseudomonadota > Betaproteobacteria > Burkholderiales > Comamonadaceae > Ramlibacter > Ramlibacter sp. AN1133. The sequence goes on along the minus strand of NZ_JBBKTQ010000009.1, from coordinate 111,311 downwards.
ACCGCACCTGCTCGCACAACGAGGAGGGCGACGCTGCCTCGCTGAACGCCCGGCCGCGCGAGCGCTTGGCCGCCTGACTCTTACCTGGAGCCTTCCATGCAACCAACCACCTACCTGCCTCGGCAGATCCCGCCCGGGGCCCCGACTGTTTGACGCTGTGCAGCTGCTCCGTATCTTGGTTCGTATGAAGGCGAACCTCCAATCGATCGCAAGCTCCCAGGAGGCGCTGCTGTCGTCGCTCACCCAGCGGTGTCTGCGCTGGAACGGCCGGCGCCACAGCTACCGGCCTGCGGGCGAGCCGCTGAAGACGGACAGCTACGGCGTGGAGCCGATTGACGAGGAGCAGGCGAAGGCGTTCGTGACGCGCCACCACTACTCGGGCAGCTATCCGGCGGCGCGCTTTCGTGCGGGCCTGTTCGAGCACCGTGCCTTCCAGGGAGGGCGCCTGGTTGGCGTGGCGGTCTTCTCCGTCCCCATGACGCAGGCGGTGATCCCGAAGTACCTGGGCGTGGGCGCCGATGCCGGGGTCGAGCTGGGTCGCTTCGTCCTGCTCGATGATGTGCCTGCCAACGCCGAGACCTGGTTCCTGGCGCGCGCCTTCAAGGCTATGCGCAGGCACCTCAGCGTCGACGGCGTCGTGTCATTCTGCGACCCGGTCGCCCGCTTCGACACGGAAGGCCGCGAAGTAAAGCGCACCCACACCGGCGTCATCTACCGCGCCCACAACGCGACGCCGGCGGGCCGCACGCTGGCGCGCACGCTGCTGCTCATGCCCAACGGGCTATGCGCTTCCGACCGCACCCTCTCGAAGATCCGCAACGAGGAAGTCGGCATGGACTACGCCATGCGGCAGCTCCTGTCCGCCGGCGCGCCGACCCGCTGGGTGGGCGAGACCGGCTGCGATTGGGTGCGCAGGCTGCGCCGGGACGGCTTCTTCCGCTCCGTGCGCCACCCCGGCAACCTCGCCTTCACTTGGAAATGGAAGTGAGCACACCGCCGCCCGCCCGGCAATCGGCCGACCTGGCGCACGCCGAGAAGCTGCACTCCCTCTACTGCGACTGGCTCCAGCGGGAGAGCAAGGACGTGTTGCGCATGGTGCAGTTGGGGCACCCGGGTGCGGCTGGGTACCGTCGGCTGCGCGACTTCTTCGAGTCGCTGAAGTACGCGTGCAACGGCGGCGCGCGCCTTTTCACCTGCGCGGGTCCCACGGAGAAGAGCGAATACTGGACGCCGGACTTGCAACTGAGCTGGTACCCCAGCGGGAGGTCCCTCCGGGAATTTGGCCATGTCTACCCGGCCCACGCATCGTGGACGAAGTACGTCGAGGCCGCCGCGCACGCGCACTGGCCCTCTGGCTGTGAGCCGCGCCTGTGGGTGGGCTCGTGGCTGGTGCACACGCAAGACCTCGAGCTGATCGCGGCGCTCACGCGCGTGAACCCCGACGCGGTACGGGTCCACTCGTCCCAAGGCTGCCAGCAACTCACGTTCAACGGGCTGCATCAGGGAGTGAGCCCTGAGCAGATCGAGGCCTGCGCGCAGGTGCTGCGCGAATTCCACCGCGAGGCCTTGCTTCCCAAGCGCACCTTCGAGGACGACGCGCTGGACCGCGCCGCGGTGCCGCTGGCCCACAAGACCTTTCACTACGCCAACGTGACGCAAGTGACCGTTACCGACCGGCACGTGCTCATGCCGCTGCTTGTGCTCGGCGGGGGTGACCCGGCGGCGCACGCCAGCCTGGCCAACCGCCTGGCGCAGCTGATCGACCAAGGCTTTCCCTTCGAGCAAGCGCGGGACTGGCTGGAAAAGTTTGCTCCGCCCGATGTGCTTCGCCGACTCACCTTCCAAGCCGACACGCCGCGCGATCGCGGCCAAGGAGAACGTCCATGATGACCCGGCTCACGTCCGACCAGCGCATCCACCTGCTGGCCCTGGGCTTGCGCGAGCTCTACCCGTACGTCCTGAAGTACGACGGGCCGGGCGAGCGCTGGCCACGCCTGTGCATCGCGCAGACGCTGCAGGCCGCGGGCCTGGCCCTGCAGCACAACGACCCCGAGCCGCCGGCGCCGGGGGCGCCGGCGCTGGCAGGCTGGCTCCGCCAGGAGATGGGGGAGACCTCGTTTCGAGCGCACGGCGAGGAGGCCCCCGGCTGGGAGCCGGTCTTCAAGGGCACGCCCGACCAGCTGGAACTCCTGCGCGAGTTCGCTCGCCTGGCACACACCTGTCAGGCGCTGAAGACAGCCCTCGTGCAGTCCGACGACTACCTGCGCTCCATCCGCTCGGAGGAACTGGATGGCAGCGAGCCGGCGCTCGGGGAGATGCTGCACGAGAACCTGGTGCTGTTGCACAAGCGCGGACTCGGTGCAGACCCGGGCGAACCACAGGATGACACGCGACGGAGCAGCGAAGGAGTACGGGCATGAGCGCCAGGGGAATGATGCAGTCGGTCTTGGCCACGCAGCTGGCAGAGGCGATCGCGAAGGACGCTGCCAAGGGGCAAATCGGCCTGGTGGCCAAGGAGTTCGGGCCGGCAGTGCGCAACTGGCTCAAGGAAGTGGCAGATGCGGCGGTCACGGCCACGCAAGAGGCCGCGGGGGGCCGGGACAACGCGCGCACCCTCGCCGAGGGCATCGCCGCGGCCGCCCAGAAGGCGGGGGTCTACAACGGCCAGGCCGCGCTTTCCGGGCCTCACCTGCTCATGCTCCTGGACAACATGGCGGCAGCGACGCTGCCGCGCGGCAAGGCCCACGCGGACCTGCAGTCGCTGCTGGAGCACCACTACCAGCGTGCCCTGGCCACCACGAGCCCGCTCGCCCCGGAGCACGTGATGCGCTGGTGGTTCTCGCTGGGGTACCGGGCAGCGACGCAGGAAAGCCCCGATGTCTACCACGACGGCGACGAGCTATCGGCCGCCCATGAGGCCCTGGAGCAGGCGCGCTGCCTGGCGCAGGCCGTGCAGCAGGCCTGCGAAGCCGATGCGCCGGGCGCCGCCGCGCGCAAAGCGTTGCAGCTGCAGGCCGCCCGTGTGCAGCAGGCCGTTCAGACGGCCGCGCAAGCCAAGGCGGCCGCCCTGGCGAAGCTGGGCCCCTGGCGCGCCGCCACCGAAGACGACGTGAGCCGCCTGCAGGGCAAGACGGTGCTCACCCCGGCGGGCGAGCGCCGCGTGGCGTGGGTGAACACCGAGGGCGTGGTGCTCATGACCGACGACTCCACCTTCCTTCTCTCGCAGGTGCAGGTGCGGGGCAGCCATGTCATCGACCTGCACGAGCGCTGCTGGAAGCAGGTCCTGGAGGCGGCCGGCCGCTCGACCTGGATGCCGCCCGAATACGTGATGAACGACTGGCTGCTCGACGTGTGCCGCTGGCTGGAGCACGGCCCGCGCGAGGACATCGAGAGCCTGGTCGAGGAGGTGGCCAAGGAGTGGGACGGCTGCCTGTACGACGCGCCCGGCGGTGACATCGACGTCGGGGAAGCGATCCGCCGTGTAGTGCAAAAGAGGCTGCAGCCGCAGGAGGCCTCCGCGATGCCGAGTCTGGAGCTGCGCGAGCTGGAGGCGGCCGACGTGCGCGAAGGCGCCAAGGTGCGCACCCCCCGCGGCAGCGAAGTGGAGATCTGGAACATCAGCGCCGACCAGGGAGTGCGCTGCTCCGATGGCCAGTGGTACTGCGCGTCTCAGCTGCGGGTCGCCACGGGCCTGCCCGCGCCGCAGAAGCCCACCCGCGCGACGGAGCGCCAGTCGTGAGCCGCGGACCCGCCGAACTGGCGCTCGAACATGCCGAGCACCTGTCCCAGGCGGCCGAGGGCCTCCTGGGCGCCCTGCGCGAGGTCCTGCGTGCGCGGGACCGGTGCGAGCAGGACGACAGCGAAGACGCTGCGCGCGCGCTGGACCTGGCCGTCGAGGTCGCAGGCGAGCACGAGGTGGCACTGCGGGAGCGCATCCACGAGTTCCGGGAGCGGCGGGACCGCTGCGGTCCCCCGGGCGAGGACACCGGCGCGGCGGCGGAGCCGGGCTTCCGGCCTTGCTCGCCGTCGGACTTCCAGACCCTCAAGGGCAAGACGGTACGGACCGCCCGCGGAGAGATCACGACCGTCCGCGTGGTCGACTTTGCCTACAGGGTGCACTGCGAGAACGGCCAGACCTATCCGCTGGGCCGGCTGGCGGTCGCCGTGGACCAGGATCCGCCGGCTCCCGCACCGGCACCGGCGCGCGCGCGCTTTCGCGCCTGAGGGGGAGACGATGGCGCCTGAACAACGCACCCGGCAGCAGGAGCTCGCGGCCAAGCGAGCCGCCCTTCTGGACACGGTGGAGGATGCCGAACGTGAGTGGGACGAGGCGCGCGATTGGCTCTTCGATGCGCGCGGCACCCGAGGCGAGGGCAACGCCCAGGGCGAAGCTGCGAGGGCCGAGAGCGCCTACAACGCCGCCAACGACGCGCTCACCGACTGGGAGGCCAGTGCAGAGGGCGAGGAATGGAAGCGCCTGGAGCAGATGGAGCAGCGCGAGCGGCGAGCCGGAGGGCCGGCACGGTGACCCACTCCCCCGGAGCTGCTCTTCTCAGCGGCCGTCGCCTCGCGGTCATCGGCACCGCCGGGCGCGACAAGACCCGCGTCATGGACAGGCCGCTGTGGGATGCCATGTGCGCCGACCTGCAGGCCAGCATCCACCCGAGCGACGAGGCCGTCTCTGGCGGCGCCGCCTGGTCGGATCACCTGGCGGTGCACGCCTTCCTGCAAGGATGGTGCGGCACGCTGCGCCTGTTCCTGCCGGCCCCCCTCGTGCAGGGGAGTGGCTGGCACTTCCAGGAGGCCGGCAAAAGCGCCGGCTCCGCCGCCAACTGGTACCACCAGCGCTTTTCCGCGGCGTGCGGCTTCGATTCCATCGCCCAGATCCGGGAAGCCATCGCGCGCGGCGCCGTGATCGACTTCGAACCGGCCCGGCCGGGCTTTGGCGGCATGTTCGCCCGCAACGCCAAGGTGGCGGGCTACTGCACCGCCGTGCGGGCCTACACCTTCAATGCCGGCGACGAGCCGGCCGACGGCGGGACGATGGACACCTGGCGCAAGGTCGCGGCCGCCGATCGCACCCACGTCGATCTGGGCGCCCTGCAGCAGGCGTGGCTGCAGCAGCACGCCCCCGCCGCACCCGGCGCCGCCGCGCCGCGCCAGATGACGCGGGCAGAGAGATTCCGGTGGCGCAGCCCCTGAACCTCACGACGCAGTGCCTGGACAACTGGGCTGAAAAGCTGCCGCAGATCAGCGATCCCGAGCTGACCCTAGCGATGGTTCGGTTCGCAGAGGTCCTGCAGCGCGTGCCTAAGTTCCTGCTGCCGGAGGGCGGACGGCCCATCGACGATCCGGCCAGTGTCGCCAGGCTGTACCCGGAGCTGCACCTGCCGTTTCCTGCTGTCGCGCTGGAGTACCTGGCCGACGGGCCCATCGGCGAGCACGAGGTGGCCAGCCGCAAACGCATCTCGCTCGCCTGGAGCCTCGATCGCGGCGCGCCGCCGCTCTTTGGCGAGCTGACGGGCGTGGAGCTCGCTCCAAGTCGAGGCATCCTGGTGCAGTCCATCTCGTACATCAACCAGGTGGACATGTGGATGCCGATCTTCGGGATGATCGTGGTGCACTTGGAGCAATACCCCGGGAAGATGCGCGTGCAGGAGTTGCGGCCTCAGATGGCCGAACTGACCCGCCATCGCATGCGGTCTACCAAGGGCAGCACGGAAACCTACTCGGCCACCGCGTACGCCACGGTGAGCCGCATCGTGCAGCAGTACGGCCCCGAGATGGCCGCGGACCTCGTGGCAGCGGATTCCGGCGACGAAGTCCTGGCGGCACTGTCCTTCGCCGCGCTCAGCGCGTGTGCCAACGTCAGCACCGAGGTCCTGCCGGCGCCGGCGGCGCTGAACAAGAAGCGCGAGGCCCGCGGGCGGCCTCCCATCTTCGACACGCGGGTGCTGATGGTCACCTCGAACGGGTACCGCGGCCGCGCGCGTGCGAACGCGGCCGAAGCGGCGACAGGCATTACCTTGCGGGAGCACCTGCGTCGAGGGCACGTTCGGCGCCTGGAGGACAAGATCGTGCTGATTCCGAACGCGGTGGTGAACCCGGGGGTTGCCGACGCGCCGGTACCGCGGTATGCGCTGCAGAGGGAGCGACCGCGCGGAGCTTAGGGACGCGAGGTCTTCGCCCTCGCGTCGCTGGCAGCCGGCCCCTGCGATCGCCCTACAAGGACTGCGTCGGAGCTGGCAGCACCCTGCCGGGCCAGACCGGCACAGAGAGCCCTGGCGGCGGGTAAGGATCTAGGCAGCCGCAAGCAGCGCCGGCGACATCTTTCCACGGCAGGGGGCACGTGCCCCAGGAGACGCGGCAGCTCTGCCCATACGGGCGCGTCACCGCGACGCCAGGGCGCGCGGGTGCGCCGTTGGGATACGACATCGCGCACGCGCGGCCCGGAACCGTGTACGGAATGGAGCGCGCCAACTTGGTCTCGTTGCTCCAGCACGCATTGGCAATGGGCAGCGGTCGGATCTGTTGATACGCGGCGAGTGCCGGCGAGGGTTCCGGGATTCGGATCGGCGAGTCCTTGCGGTCGTACCGCAGCAGCAATTCAACCACCGCGGCTGCATCACCGGAAACGACGTTAGCCCCAGCGACCAAAGCGAGCTCCGGTCGGGTCAGCGTTCTCTTGCCAGGGTCCTGCGCGTCCGGAATCTTCCCGCCCTCCTTCTCCATCTTCTCGCGAGCCTTTTTCGCCTCGATGTCGAGTTCCTGGCGAAGCCGCAGCACCCGCTCATTCCGGTATGCATCGAACTTGTACGTGTCGGGATCTTCCACCGGATGCGCCGGCCCCATCTCTGTCGGCTGGAGCGCGCGCTTTCCCACCTCCCACAGCAGCCACACGAGGCCACTTCCACTCTGCAGCTCGCCCGTCAGCATGTCGACGTTGAAGTAATCGGCGAGGTCGTTGAATTTGCGCAGCCCGTCAGCTGCCTGCTTCGCTTGATCCGCTGCGATCTGCTGCGGCGTGGGGCCCTTGAGTTTCCCCTCCGGTAGGCCATCCGGACCGTTCGGCACCTTTTTCGGCCCCGGGCTGGGCGTCGGGCCGGGAAACAAGTCGATAGGGTCCAGCACCAGTGGATCGCCGGGTGCCCCCGACCCCTTGTACGGCGGTGCCGCCCACGACATCGTTGCCACGAGTATTCCGAACGCAAGTAGCGCACGCTTGAATCTCACCATCGTGCGGCTCCCGGCTGCTGAACTCGGACGGGATGACGCGGTCCCGATGAAAGTCATGACGCAGCGGCCTGCCTGCATAGCCCGCTTCGCCTCCAGTTCGGGGAAAGTCTCATTCTCCATCGCCGTGCTCCGTCATTTCTAGAAGTGAACATTCCAGCCAGCGAGCCGCGAAACACAAATCACCGCGGCCGCGCGCTGCCTCCTCACATCATCGAGCGCCAGAAGCGCCCGCCGCTCCCGCTCTACAACGGCCTCCTGGTCAGCTGCGGCACGGCTACGCGCGCTTGCGCAGCTTCTGCTTCGCAAATTTGAGCAGTTCCTGCGGTGTCGGTTCGCCCCAGGTCTCACGCGCGAGCCACCGGAAAAACGCCGTCTGCGATGCCTTGGACGCCTTCTTGCCCACGCGCAGCTGCGGCACTTCCTGCTGCGCGTTGTATGCGTCGATCATCCGGGTCTGATCGGCCAGCTCCAATTCCTTGAAGTAGCCATCGGCCTCGGCCATCCTGTGCAGCGCGAACTCCTGTTCGAGCTGATCGGGCTCCTCGGCGTGGCTCTCCCCCTTGACCTTCGCTTCTTCGGCCATTCCCCATCCCTGCGCCAACGCCTGACGGAAGTAGGCAGCAGGCTTCTCCAGCTTCGATGCGCGCTTGTCAGCTGCCCGCTTCTTCGTGAAGTCGATCGCTGTGCGTACTTCCTTGGCGGTGTGATTGCGACAAAGCTTCTTGGCCTCGGACTGCGGCACGCCCATGCGCACCATCTCTCCGACGAGCTCAAGGTTCTCTTCATCAGAGATCGCGCCTTCGACTGCGGGCTCAGCCTTGCGTTCAACCGTGAACCTGACTGTGTTGATGCGCCTGCCGATCTTCGTCTCCAGCAGGGTGATCATGTGGTTGGACTCGCTGTTGATCTCGGCGATGCAGGGGTTGAGCACCTTCTGCTTGAAATACTTGTACTCCGCGTAGGCCTTCGCCTCGCTCGTCTCGCCGAGGATCATGTCGCGGAATTCCTGCCACTGCATTTCTGCAGTGAGCTTGATCCGCTCGAAGCGAACGCAATGCTCGTAGATCGGGATGCTGGCGGTCTTGCGGAACCTGCGCACCACGTTCATGTCGATCAGCGCGTAGATTTCGGGATCGAGCACGTGATCACGCAACTGGCGGCTGATCTGGTACCGCAACACGTCGGGCCGGATCTCCACTTCGGGAAAAAGCACCGACGCCTTCCAGAGAACGCGCTTGTTCTGGGGTGCAACAACGTCCCACTCGAAGACGATGCGCATGAGCTGTTCGGCCGACTGCTTCAGGTACTCTCGGTTGTTCGAGTCGAAACCTGCGTCGACGGCCATCACGCGCACCGGGATGGAGTACCACCCCTGTTCGTCTGCGGGATTGGCCATCGCGTTCTTCAGCCAGACGTTCGCCAGCTTGCGCTGCAGCATGGACATCGGCGCCTTGGGCTTGCTGTGAACGACCTGAACAGCCTTGCGAAACGCGTCCGGCGTCTCTGGCAGCTTGAAGAGGCCGATCTGTGCTTCCGTGATTTCCGTTGCGCGCCTTCGAGATGCCATGGTGACTTAGGTGGCCAAGGTGAGAGACGATTTCCACCTATCGTAGCCCAGGGCTGCCCCCGGGCTTAGACTTTTTGGCAAGCACCAAGCCGTTGTGAATTTAAGAAAACACTTTGGTCCCTTTAATACCTTTGGCAGGCTGAAATCACGCAGTGGCGCGGGCTGGCGGCCGATGTGGTGACCAGGTATGGGATGAATGGTCGCCGCCCATGGTCGGCCAGGTGTGTGGATATGGGCGATGTGGCACCCGCTGTGGTTCGTGAGGTGTGTGGACATGGGACCACAGGTGGAAAGCTCTGGGACCGAAACGTCAGGTGCCTCTCTATGGGACGTCGCAGCTCCCCGCCAATGATGCGAGCGTCCGTTAGGCAACTCGCGTCGTGGTCGCGACCCCCGCGAAAGGTGTCGCTCTGTGGGACACCAGCCTAGGGCACCAGCTGTGGGATGCGGCCTAGATCACAGAGCTGAATGGTCCGCTCCTGGGGGCACCATCCATGGGACGGCGCTCAGGTGACCAGATATGGGATTTCCGTACCAGAAGGGCCTCTTGGTGGCTGGTTGATCGGCCATGGATGTCGCTGGGGATGCATGCGCGATAGGTGGCCACTTATGGGATGTGCGACAGGTCGCCGCCTATGGGATGCGGTGTCCCGCCGTGGCGACTTCAGGGGCCCCTGAAAGGTGGCCATTTGTGGGACGCAGGTGAAGTCGCCGTTTATGGGAGCGAACTGGGCCCTTTGGGGTGGCGGATCCGTATTCGCAGGCGGCACTTCGTGGGGAGTACGGTGACCGTCTATGGGATCGCGCGAGCCACTCGGCCTGGTGCGACGCGCACAGGTCGCCACTTATGGGACGCTGGCGACCCGTTGTGAGGGGAAAGAGGCGACTGATGGTGGAATCCGTCCCATAGGCGGCGACCTATCGGCCCCGCCCATCCACGCTGTCCCATAGCCGGTCACCTTTGTTGATGAAGCTCAACGCACCTGCAGCGACGGTGCGCCCAACGTGTCACGGAGCCCTGTTGAAGGAGGATGGAGATGGAGACGCAGAAGCAACGCCCCACGCGCCTGTTTCGCTCGGTGGAGGACTTCCTGAATCTGCCTCCCGCGGAGATCGTCCCTTGCCTTCGCGCCTTTCAGGACTGGATCACCCGAAGCCAGGAACTGCGGGCCAGCGCGCAGCGTCAGGGCCTGCCGGCGGCCTCACTGAACTTGGGCGAATTCACATGGCATGCCCGAGAGGAGCCGTCCGCACAGCGCCCTGCCGCGCCCTATGCAGGAAGCACGGCGATCGCAGACCTGGGCCTGCGCCCGAGCGCGGTGCGCAAGCTGCGTGAGATGAATCTCTATGCGCTGGAGGACTTCACCCAGAGCAGCGAGGACGAGCTCAAGGGGGTCCCCGATGTGGGCGCCGCGACGGTCGCCCAGATCCGCAGTCTCCTGCACGCCGCGGGCCTGGACTTCCGAGAGAGTGCGAACCCCATTCGGCGGGCGATGGAGCGAGCCAAGCTTGCCCGGCTGCTGCCGCCCGGGGAGAGGCGCGTCGCCGACGATGCGCCCATCTCGGAGCTGGGGCTTCGGCCGCCCACCGCCTACAGGTGTATGGAGAAGGGCATCACCACGATCGGCGTGCTGCGGGACAAGCCGCTGCGGGAACTCTGGCTCGCGTTCGGCGAGAAGACGGTGCTGGAGATCATGCAGACGCTTGACAGCGTCGGCCTGGAACTGACTTCGCGACCGACCCAGCTTGAACGGTGGCGAAGCAAGGCGATTGCCAAAGAGGCGCTGGTCCCTCCCCGTGATGAGGAGCCCGTGACAGAACTGGAGCCATGGCTTGGCGACATCTGTGGCCACCTGCAACGTGATGGCGTGGCCACCGTGGGCCAGGCGCACGCCCTTGCGGCCGCCGGTGGCCGCAAGGTCAGAGGGATGGGCCCTCATGCCTGGGAGAAGCTCCTGAGGCACTTCGGCGTCGGCCAGTCTGGAGCGAACCTGCCGCCCTCGCTGCGCTGAAGCAGCCCGGCGGGGTTGGCGTTTGAGTTTGCAGCTGTGTCTACCTAAGATCGGAGTAACTCATCCATACGCACCCGATCATGACTTTGACAGCCGCCCCGGTCGACACCGCCCAGCTCCGTGCCAGCGGCATGCTTGCGTTCGCGCTCGCCCACATGCGCCAGGCGTACGCGCAGCAGGCCATGGATTCGCCCGAGGCGGCGCAGGCCCTGTCGATCGCTGCGGGCCGCCTGGAGGAGGCGCTCCACGTGCCCGCGGTGGACACGGCGGTGGTGGTGGAGTCTCTGATCGAAGTTGCGCAGCGGCACGGCGAGGACAGCGACCCGGACCACGAGGTCGGCGATCTGCAGGACTTCCTGCGTGCCACCTGGGAGGTGCTCGCCCCGGGCCAGCGTGCAGCGCTCCTGTGCTCAGCGGAGATCTCCTCGGTGGTGGAGGGCGCGACCGGCGAAGGGTTGGCCACCCACACCGACGAGGCAACGGACTGGACGCGCGTCATGAAGCGGCTCGGGCTGGATCCCTCGAAGCCCTACGATGGGAAGACGGTGCTGGAGCACACGAACATGCACCGCCTCAAGCGCCTCGCTGCCGGCGAGGAAGCCGATGCCGTGCCCCGCTACGTGCACGGAGCCTGGGACCACATCTTTCAGGAAGGCCGCCCCGCCGTTCCCGTGCGCTTCGTCTACGACCGCCAGGGCGGCGAACTGGTCGCCCTCGAATGCCAGATCAACCAGGGCTGGTCTTCGGCGTCGGAGGCCGAGATGGGCGACGTCGAGGACAGCCTGAAGAACGGCAACGAGGACGCCATCGACGATCCGGACTCCTATGGCCTTGAGGAGGGGGATGTCCTGCCGGACTGGGCTGCCAGCGAGAACGCGCGGGCGGTCGAGCGCGCTCGGGGCTGAACGTGCCCGCCAGCGCCGCGCAGTTTCTCTTGGAGCAGGCGCTGCGCCGCTATGCCGCGGATTGCCGCGACGCGATGACGCGCTTACGGGGGAGCCGCACGATCGAAGAGGTCAAGCGAGCAGCAGATGTCCACGCGCAGCCGATCGCGCGTGCGGTGCATCGGACCGTGCCGGAGCATCGAGCACTTGCAGCGGCCGCGCAGCAGCGCGCCGAGGAGATCTGTCGCGGTCATCTGCAGCACCTGGAGCAACTGGCGAAGCAGGACGAGGCGGAAGCGTTCAGCTTGGCGCTGGAGCGGTATCGCCGGCGTGACTGGCAACTGCTGCGAGGTGATTTTCCACGCGTGGCTGGGCTCGTCGACCGGGAATCCCGGAGCATCGAGCATGCATTTGGCGAGGAGCGGCCGCGCGTCGCCCGGCCGCGCCCCTGAGGCGAGCGCCCCCCGGTAGCTCAGATCTTGTTCCAGCGCGGGTGCAAGGTCGCAATGGCCTGGCGCTCCGCCGCGTCCAGTGGTACGCCGGCAGCAACCCATCCGGCGCGCCTCAGTTCATCCAGCGCGGTGTAGCGCAGTTGGAAGCGGCGACCCTGCCGCAGGCCCTCCGCGATGCGGAACACTGCGCCTCCGCTCTTCGTCGAGTGCGTCCAGTAATGGCGCGCCGGGCCGCCGGTGCCCGTGCGAATCCAGCGCTTGAGCACCGTCTGCTCCTGCGACTTGCCGACGTAGCAGACTGCCCCTCGGTCGTCGACGACGAAGTACAGGAATGGTCCCTCAAGTGGCGAGGACTCGAGCGGACGTGTCTGCGGCCCTTGTGCCGGCAGCGGCCCCAGGATCGGGTACTCATGGTGGGCAAATTCGACCTTGTTGCGCCGGAAGGTACCAGGCAGCAGGTGCGTGAATTCCCAGGCGAGGTGAGTGGGTACGGCGGAGATGTCCATGGGCGACTCACTGCGCTTCGCCGCGGGAAGCGATCTCGGGCTTGACGGTGGAGGGGGCGTGCCCTACCTCCGGGTTGCTCATTCGCACGTGGTAACCGAGGCGAACCAAGTCGATGAGTTCGGCTTCGGTGCGGCAGCGTCGGCCTTCGGGGTCGTTGCGGCTGTTCGTTCGGTGCGCACGGAAAAAGCCGTCTGCGAAGCGATGTGGCCTGAGCGCAGTGCCGGCGCGCTTGCCGCGAGGGACGATGTAGACGAGCGTTTGCATGAGGCTCCTGAGTTGGTGCAGGCCCTGAGGCCGGCTGGAAGGCAGACTGTGCTGCTCCGATTTAGGCCGGCGCTCCAAGGCAAGCGGCATTAATTGCGGCGCTTCGCCGGCGACCGCCAGAAGTCCAATTCCGCTTCCGCTTTGTAGACCTCCGCGAGCCTGGCGCTCCAGCGTTCCACCTCTCGGGCATTGCCGTTCGAAAGCAACCTCGGCGCGGTGCGTTCCAGGATCGCGGTGATGGTCGAGGGCGACGGGTCAGTCCCGCGTTGCTTCACCAGAAGTTCGCGCATCTGCTGCCGAACGCTGCGACCCGTGTCTGCAGACTTGAGGATCGCCTCCTTCACGAGGGAGACCTCCATCTCCAGGGATGCCATCATCCCGCCGCGACGGCCGCCTCGAGCTTCCAACCCTGCGAAGTGCGCCTGGCCCTCCATGTAGGCGTTGCGAGTTCGGGAGACCCACGTCGGGTTGCGCCCCAGCGCCGCTGCCGTCTGGGTCAGGCTCAGCCCCTGCTGAGCCGGTAGCAGGACGGCGAGTGCGGCGCGCAGTTGCGCTGCACTGTCGGTCACCTTCACGTCCCTTAGCGCCCGCTCAAGGGCCGCGTCATTGGTCCTCACTGGCCGCCCCATGTCCCCGGTCCTTCCTCGCAATGTCCGAGGATTATTGCTGTTTGCCCAAGAGACTCGAGCCGGAAGGGCTTTGACGTGCGGCGTGGAGGTACGGCGGGCGCTGTGTGCCCCGCGACCGCTCCTGCGATTCGCGCCCCTCTCAGCGCGCTTTCACCAGGACGACCGTGTCGCCGTCCACCGCGAGGGGCTTGAATCGCGTCCCCGGGGCGGCCGCACGCAGATGCCTGATGATTTCGATCTCCCAGTCCTCCAGTCCGCCCAGCGGAAGCAACTTCTCGATGGAGGACCACAGGAGCGGCGCCTCCAGTTTCTGGAGCAAGTCGCGCTGCGCGAGCTGCAGCACCGCGGCGAGAAGAGAACTTTCCTGATCCAGACCGTCCCTGCCGACGCGGCGCGCTACGTCAATGACCTGCGCCGCAATCCGCGGGCTGAACTCCTGGATGCCGCACCCAAGACCTGTTGCGAAGCCACGCGCTGCATTGATGCTCAGAGGAGTTTCCCCGCGCAGGAACTGGCTCACCGCACCCTGGTTGCCAATGCCATACAGCTCACCGAACTCAGCCTGAGAGGGGTGCTTACGGGAATCCCAGAGCACCAGCAGTCGCCGCGCCTCTTCCTTGTGCTCGGGTGTGACTTTGGCTGCTCGGTTCTCGGCTCGCATGAGCGCCATGCTAGCCGCAAGCGCAATAGGTGGTGCTGCGCTCACAAGCGGCAGTACAGTCGGTGATGGCCTGCAACGCGTGGAATCACCCTCCTGATTGCACCTGCGACTTTCGGGGTGGGTGGCACGGCGGCCTGGGCTCGTTCGAATCCGGGTTCGACCAGAGATTCTTCAGCCGCCACCTTCGTGACCGTTCCGAGGCACGCCAGAAAGAAACCTGGTCGAGCCTTTCGGAAGGCTTCACGAACCCAAACGCGCATTGCCCGGTGTGCGGGTCCCCCGTGTTCTTCTACCAGTCCCCGTATGGGGGCCGCGTGTTCTTCGACGACCTCGGCCCTCCGTGGCCGAAGCACTGGTGCACGGATTCGTCGCGGTTCGACGAGGCAGCCGTCGCCTGGAGCGCGCCGGTGCCAGGCGCGAGCACCCCGCGATGGTATGAGGACGGGTGGCGGTCGCTGACGCGGGTGTATGTCGACCGCGTGTCCGACAGCGTGTGCAAGATCAGGAGCGCCAACACGGAGCTGATATTCCGCTGCTCGGATCCTCCGGCCATCTCCGCCGCGCGGGTGCGGCGCCGCGCTGACGGATCCTATGAGCTATCGCTGCTGGAATACGACGAGCGTGTCGGCCTGTGGGTAACGCACGAGGGGATTGCACGGCTGCACTATGCCGGGATGAAACGAGGGGATCTCCCGCTGGTGCGAAAACCTGTTGTCGCGCCATCTCACGCAGAAGCCCCCGGCCCCCACGAAGCGGTTGCCTGTGCCGCGTCCGGCGAGGACCAGGTTGAGCCGGGGTCAGCGACGCCAGTGAACGGTCAGGAGACTGACGGAGCCTTGGCCCCTCTGGCGAAGAAGGCGCGTTTTTTTGTCAGATTGGCATCCCGGGACAAATCGGGAACGGCGCCGGCTGAAATGCCGCCCGCGATTCAGGTGGAAGTCCGCAAGAGGATCACCCTCGTGAAGCGCGCTCCCAAGGAGAAGTGATCTTCGGGGTCGGGCGCGCAATCTCTCCTCGATCGCACCTGCAGCCAGGAGGTCGCCGCAGCCTCGGCCCAGGTCAACACCGGGGGGCAGGGTAGCTCCACTCCTCGGCGACCGGATCGAAGGTCGCAGTCACCTTCACGCGGACGCTGCAGCCGTTGTCGTAGGTGAGCACGCAGCTTCCATCGGTGCACAGCGCGCTGCAACGCATGGGTGTGGAGGTAGGGCGGCAACTGTTCGCGCTTGCATCATCATGGTGTCTTGTCCGCTCAGGATCCAAGGCGAGTTTTTCAGAAACGATCAGACTGCCTTCCGCGGGAGATGCCGGCGGAGTAGCTTGAGTGAAAGCCGGCAGGGCGGTGAGAAAGATGAGAGCGGTGAGTGCGCGCGTGACGGTGGGGCGGATCAACGGAGGTCCTCTGGTCGGTGGTGGTGTTGCCGGCCTGGCGGCGGGCAGCGCCATGCACCGTACCTGCCAGGGTGCGCGCGGAGCTTGACAGGCCTCAACGACCGCAATCCTTTGGAGTAGCGAGTCCCGCAGTTACGGGTCGGGCATTTCCTTACTTGCGCGTCGCAGGGGCGAGCGCTAGCGGGCTGCCGGCGGATGTCGTTGACCGCCCTCAGGGGTTCGCGACAATCAACTCGCCACAACGGGCGGCTGTGGAGCGAGCGCTTCAGCCGCATCCAGCGCAGCCATCTCCAACTCCGTGAACACGCGCGAGTGCTGCACCACGAAGTGGGCGTGCACGGCATTTGGAAAGCGCTTTTGGTGGTCCTCCAGCCATTCCTTGGCTTCGCTCTCCGGGGTCAGGCAGTCCTTGCGGGTGAACTCCAAGCAGTAGGCGCCAGTCACGGGATCGGCCACGCGCCAGACCTCGGTTCCACGCGCAAGCCGACGGACCCGCGCCGCGATCTCTTCAGCGTTGGGCATCGCGGCAGCCACGTTCATGCGTGGTGCAAGCCACCCGCCTTGCGTGCCTTCAAGCTCGCCGCCGGCGGCAGGCTCCGTTGCGCGGGCCTGGTCCGTGCCGCAGGCCTCGACGGGGGCGCCTTGCGCCGGCGGCGAATCGTTCCAGCATTCCGGGTCACCGCAACGCTGGCCGCCATGGTTGCCGTCGCACCTGGGCGCAGGCCCGCGCTGGGCGGGGCCGGTTGCCCGCGCTTGGGCGGCAGCGTCCCGCGGCGCGCCCTCCAGGATCCGGCGGGCGAGCTTGCGTGCCTGCGTGCCGCGGGCCAGGGCGCGCGGGCCCTTCAGCGGCGGCAACTCCATCTCCAGCACCATCTGGGCGAGCTCGCGCCCTGCGGTGCCGTGCAGCTGCGAGAACTCGAGCACCCCCTCTCGAATCTTCTCCTCGAACAGGGCCGCGTCGACGGTGGGCGCGTTGTAGCCGCCCACGCCCAACCAGCACGCGAGCGAGCGCAGCGCCGCCTCCGCCGGCGATTCCTCAGGCTGGGTGTCGGGCGCCGGCGCGCCGCGGGCCTGGCACTGCGCGGCCGCCTGGGAGTAAACGGTGTGCCAGGACGCGGCGAGATCCTCCCAGGCGTCGGGATGCTGCTGCGGATCGTGGGTGCGCAGGGCTTCGTAGAAGCGCCGGCCGGCTTCGTTGCTTAATCCGGACGCTCCTTCGGGGCGTTCTGCGCCGCCGCCGGCGCCCCGGCTCAATCCGGTGAGGTCGCTCGACGCGAGCAGGGCGCGCAGTCCCTCGAGCCCGGCGCGCGCGATCGGGTCCTGGATCTCGGGGAGGGCTGCCGCCAGGGCACCGGCGTAGAAGAAGGCGTTGTCCCCGCGGATGAAAACGCCGGGCCAGTCGGGGCCGAACTGCACCGGTCCGGATTCGACCCTTTCGCGCTGCTCGGGAAGCTGCCGGATGTCAGGCATGGGAGCCTCCCTGGTCACGGGGAATCACGCCCAGTTCGCGGGTTTCGTAGTCCGATTGCTGGTTGGCCCAGGCGTACATGGCCGCATCAGCATGCCACCACTGCTGGCCCGTGGCCGGGCCCTTGTACTGGTAGGCGACGGTTTGTGGGGACGCGCCGCGCGAGGCAGCCCGGAATGCCGCCTCGTAGCCGGCCGCGGCGCAAGCGCTCGGCGCCACAGGCCACGCCCGTTGCTCCATCACGGCGTCGATTAGGGCCTTTGCCGCCTTCGTGTCGCTTCGAGGTAGCGGCAAGGCGGCGCCGGTGCGATCCGCAGTCCACCTTCCGTCCGCGCCCCCGCGCCACCTGGTGCCGTCCGCTTCGTTCAGGAGCACGTAGTCCTGGGGGTGCCGGGTGTGCACGTGCAGGTGCACGAGCGCGGCCTCGCTCGGGACGAGGGAGAAGCCGGTGCGCCGTGCTTTGCCGTCGGTGAAGATCCGCACGCGCTGGATCTGCGTGGAGGTCCCGGTGGCGGACGTGGCCACCACGAATCGGCCCTGGAGACGCTCGACCAAGAGGGTGCGTCCGTTCTTGCGGGGGTCGTTGTCCTTGATGCTGCAGCCGGGGAGCACTTCAGGCATGTGCTGAGTCCTTTTCGGTGGTGGCGACGGGGGCGAGGGCAGCTTCCAGCCGCTCCAGCGCCAGGTCGAAGGCGTCGAACGCCGTGCAAGGCTCGTGGAGCAGCCAGATCGTGTCGGTGATGGGGCCGCCGGGGCTGTCGTTGGCGAATTGCAGCGCCTCGCGCACGGCACGCAGCTCCGACGCCACCGCGGCCAGCGGATGCGGCAGCTGGGGCAGTTGCGGCGTCACCGCAGGCGCTGGCGTGCGAAGAGGCGAGCCCTGCAACCCGTGCGTGCTCAGCACCTCGGTTGCGCCCTTGCGCAGCGGATCTTCCGGCTTGAGCCGGAAGGCGAGCTTGCGCACCAGCATGGCGAGATCCAGCTCTGCGCGCGTAGGCCCGTGCTGCGTCGGCGCGGTACCGGTGTCCGGAGGGCGGCAGGGGTAAAGGCGGTAGTTCCCGGGCGGCAGCTTCGGAGCGTCCTTGGTGAGGCTGTAGTGCATGACGCCCTCGATTGGGATCTCCAGCGTGGCCACGGCAAGCGGCGCCTCATCACCCTGGCCGGCGGCGATCGCCGCGTCGTCCGGGAATCTGTGGCCGTCCGCCAGGCCGCGCGCGTAGCCCTGCTCCTCCTGGCGTCGCAGTGCGAGGCGATGATCAGAGCGCATGCGCTCGGCCTCCCGGAGCAGTTCGGTGTCCCCCTCCTGGTATCGGCGCAGCGTGGCTTCCAGGGCGCGCAGCTGCTCCGCGCTGACCTGGCAGGAAGGAACGCAGTGCTCGGAGGGGCCGAAGTTGAGAGCGGCCAGTTCGCGCTCGGTGAACGACGAGTCGCAGTGGAAGCAGCGCCATCCTTCAGCCACAGGCGATCTCCTCGGTTTCAGGCGCCCTGGCGCCGCACAGGACGCACTCGCGCTGGGTTGCGGGTAGGGTGGTTGTCCACTCGCCGGACTGGGCGCAGTCGTGCTCCCACGTGCCGCAGGCCCGCGCTTGCGAGCAGCCGGGCCGGCTCGCGGACGAGCGCATCGCGAGGCACAGCTCCCACCCGGTCCGCATCTGCGCCTTGGCCGCCGCGTCCAGGTGGTACCCGCGCGCGGCGAGATGCTCGAATGCTTGCTCGAAGGTGATCTCGCCGGCTGGCGAAAGGCCGCTTGGGGTGACCGGCAGGATGGGAATGACCGGTGCTGCCGAAGTGGCACCCTCCGCCGGGCCCGGGGCAGGCCTGCCGTTGCGGAATTCCAGCTCGCCAGTCTCGAAGCCCGCCTTCTGGGCGGCTGCGCGGGTCACGACCATCCGCACGGCGGCCGCGTGATCCTCATAGCCGTCCTGTCCGAGGTATTCGTTGTCGTCGATGCGCGCTGTGGCCTCGGCGCGTTCGCAACGCGTGTCCAGGGCGATGCCCACAGCGATCGCGAGGCGCAGGGTGTCCCCGTCGTCTGTGAGCGAATTCCAGCGGAAGGTTGCGGTCCCACCGCGCCGGCGCGCCAGGTAGCAGTCGCCCAGCCACTCCAGCACCTCGATGTCACCGGCGAGTGCAGCCGCCGCCAGCAACTTTCGCCGGTCAACCATGCTGTTCCTCCACGTCCGGGGGCAGCGTTGCCAGCCCTCGAACCAGTCGTCGGGAAAGCCGCCGCAGCCGAAGGGGCCCGCCAGGCTCCAGTGCATGAGGTCGCCTCGGTTTTGGCCCACGATCCAGCGGCGCGCGTACAGCTCGCTCATGTCCGGCCGCGACGGGATCTCCGCGCGAAAACGCAGAAGCACCGGGGTGTTGCGCGGCGCGTGCGCCATCGGCCACATTGGGCCGGCCACTCCGCGCGCAGCAAGCTCTCGCGGGGGACCCCCGCTCCCCTCCTTCATGGTGGCCTCCAACCAGGCGCAGGCCTCGCCCACGAAGGTGCGCTTCCAGCCGCGACCTTTATAGGGGTGCTGCTGGAAGTCCCTGGGAAAGAAATGCGGGCGTCCGTAGCCGGGCGAGAACACCCTACGCCTGAAGTCCATGGTGGTCATGCCGCCGCCGAGCTCACGGGGGCGGTTGATCACCACGATGTCGGGGTCCCCCATGAACACTTCCAGCGTCCACCCCTGTGGCAGCCACGCGTGGTCCACGTTGCGATTCATGCGGTCGCCTGCACTTTCGTTGGGGTCGCCACGATCTCGGCGAGATAAGCCGGTACGCGATGCTTCGGGCCGCCAGGCTTGATCGTCACGAAGAGGCTGTGGCCGTAGAGGCTGTCGACGACACCTTCGCGTTTCAATGGGGCGTTGGAGCTGCGCTCGAAGGTGTGTGTCCAGCGCACGCGAGTGCCTGGGGGAAATTCCTCGGCCGCCAACTTGTCCAGCGCCTCGAACATCTCTTGGCGCTGCGCCTGCTGCTCGCGCCAGAGCGCGCACGTTCTCGTTTCACCCACGACGGCCCTCCTGCACGGGTTGGGAGGCTGCGGCGTCGCGTCGCAGCAGAATGTCGAAGCGCTGCTTCCATTCGGCCGCTTCCCGCTCTGCGCTGGTGGCGCGAGCGCGATAGGCATCAGCCTCCTTCTGCACCCGCTCGAGGGACCGCGTTGCTCGGTTGAGCTCCGCGCGGGTGGCTTTGAGCTGGGTCTCGACGCTGGCGACACGCGGCATCACGCAGCTCCCTGCTGAGGATGCGCTGCGGCCGCCGAGCCATGGTGTCCCGGGGCGACGAACAGCTGGTAGAACAGCGTGTCCGGCTGCGCGCCGGGCTGCACGTGCATCAGCGCGACCGGCTCAGGCTTCGGCGCGGGCGCGGGATACCCGCCGTGCGCTGGCTTGCGACGGGCCGCGAGGCTTTTCCTGTCGTTCCAGACCTCCCACCGCCCGTAGCAGGGATCACAGGCGGTGGCGTAGCCACCGTCGCTGCGCCCCTCGCGCACGGCGCGTTCGTAGAAGGGCACGCAAAGGCGGCTGAAGGTCGGCTGGCCGCACATGCAGCAATCCACGGGCTGCTCGGCGAAGAGGTGTCGCACGGAACGCACCACGTTGCCGCTTGCCGCTTCGATCACGTCGTAGTTACGCCCGAACATGCTCTTGTCCTTTATCGGAAGCGGCAACACGGTGGGCAGCGACGACCCGATCAAGCTGCCGCTGCAAGCCTTCTTCGACAGGCAGGCCCATGACCTGGCGCCGCAGGGCCTCGGCAGCGCCCGTTTCGAATTCGGCCTCGCCCTGCTCGGCGCAGAACTTGCGCACCTGCGCGAGCAGGTCCAGCAGCACGGCTTCGGCGGAGGTGCTCGGGCCTCGGGTATCGGCGGGCGGCCGGGCGGGCTCGAGATAGGCTGTCGTCGCCGGCGAGCCCGCAGCGAAACGTGCCCGCAGCGCATCCAGGACCTTGCCAATCCTGGGGTGATACGAGTGGCACTGCCACGCCTCGTTCATCTCGGCCTCCAGCGCCTCCAGTGCCTGGCGCAGCAGCGCGTCATCTGCCCCTTGCGGTGCGCGGTCGTACAGAGCCATGTACGTGGCGGACCAAGCCCCTGCCACGGCTTCTCCCAGCACGAACAGCGGACTGCCATCGGGTCCCGGGCCGCTGATACGCACCCACCCGTAGGGGCGGGGGGGCGACGAGTGCTTGTCGATCGTCGCCTTCAGCTCCACTCGCAAGTTGCCGAGCGTGGTGCTCCCCGCGAGCTTGCCGGCCATTCCGGGTCTTTCCCGCAAGAGCGCTTCGATTGCCGCAAGCGATTCGCGGCAGGCCATCACGAGATCATCCATGTCGATCCCTCCTATGCGCCGTAGTCGCGGGCGTAGGCGTGGGCGACGGAGGCCACGTAGCGCATGGCCTGCGAGTGCACGATCGCCTGGGCGACCTGCAGGGCGTCGTTGCCGGCGAAGCGGCACAGGGCGGCGAGCTCGCGCACGCGACCATCCCGCAGGATGCCCGTGCGCTCGAGCTCGACCATCTCGTCGCAGCATGCGGGAAGGTGAAGACGGCAGAACTCCCCAGCGAAGTCGCGCCTTTGGATTTCGGCCGCTTCAGGCACGGACGCTCCCGGAAGTGCGTACCGCCGCCACGAATCGATCCAGGCGCGCGGGGTCGAACGTGTGCTCGTCGTGCGAGATGCCCGTGGCCACCAGGATGTGGGAGACGAAGGGTACGTAGGCGGAGACGTTCTCCGGGTTCATGCCGCTCGCCACCGCCAGGCGCCCTTTGACCGCCGCGCTCATGGACTGGATCTTCGAGAGCTCCGGCGCCATCCCCGTTGCGTCGCCGCTGGTGGTGGGCAGCATCCCCAGCTTGAGGGCCTCGCGGGACGCGCCGGCGGGATCCGGCTCGTCCGGCTGGTACTTGAAGGCCACCGAGCCGAAGACGGTCACGTCCGGGTAGCGCTGGATGTCCTCGACGAGCTTCTTCGTGCGCGGCGTGGCTCCGTGGGAGTTCACCCCCGGCGAGTCGAACCACACTCCGTCCAGCCGCAGGCGTGCCGCCATCTCCAGGGCGCCGGGGTTGTTGGTCTGTAGCAGGTTCACGCCCACGAAGGGCAACTCCCCCGTGGCGGCAACGGGCTGGCTCCACGCGTGGCGAAGCCGTGCCGCGACCTGCAGTACGGCCTGGTCGAGACCCTGGTGGGAGATGAGGAACACCCCGTCGGCGCCGTGCTCCAGCGCAAGTCGGGCCTGCGTGAGCGACAGCTCGGAGTTCAGGTGGTGGACGACCGGAAGGATCAGTGTCATGGTGAGATCAAGCTAGCACGGCGTTTCAGCAGCACCAAACAGGCCGCGGAGTCCCCGACGGGCGGCGGGGGCTCCGCTTGAAAGGCGTCTGTAACTGTGCATCATTGCGGAATGACGATGGATGTAAACACCATTCCGGTCCGCAATTCCCCGGCCGCGGCGGCGGCCGAAGCCGCCCGGGCCCGCCAGGCAGACGTCGACCGCGCGATCCGGATCCTGGAGAACACCCATGACGGTGACGATCTTGCCCGGCGCGACCTGGCGCTGCTGCAGCACGTGGTCAATCATGGGCGTGCAGCGCTCACTGAGCTGGGCCTGAAGCGCTGGGAGGACGTGGTCAACGCGGTCGCCGACGGCAGCTATGTCAAGCCCTGGCTGCACGGCGTGGAGAACCTGAGCAAGGACCACGACGGTTACGTGAAGTGGCGCGGGCGCGTCGTGGAGCACTACAGCTTCCGCGACGACGAAGGCGAGCGCGCCGCCGCCCAGCAGCTGGGGGAGTGCTGTCGCTTCCTGGAGGCCAAGGGCCGCCCTGTGCGCTCGATGGAGGTCATGAAAGCCTACGACGAAGCCAACCACGGCCAGGGGCTGGGACTGGGGCGCTGGCTGGTGGTCTGGCACACGGGCACCCAGGGTGCCCGTACGGCCGTGATGCGCCTGAGAGAGGAAAACGCCAATGACAGCTCCGCGGAGATCTACGGCGCGCTCCCAGTCCTGACGGCCGACTGGGGTGCCGAGCCCGACGCCATCCGCCACTTCAAGGTGATCACCCGCGAGGACTTTGAAAGCGCCAAGCAACAGCTGGAGCAGTCCTGCAGCTGGGCCCGGCACGCGGTGAGCTGGCTGCAATACTGCACCCGCAGCAATCTGAACTCCATGCTCGACACGGTCACGGACGCCATCCGGGAAGCCGAGCTGCCCTCGCGCGCCGAGATCATGCGCCGCTACTTCGCCGAAGGCGATAACGCCCGCGAGGGCGACCGCCCGGGCCGGATGCAGCAGCGGGCATGACGGAACTCGAGGGCCTGACCTTCGCCACGGCCACGGGCTTCTCGCCGGGCCCCGTGCGCGAGATGCTCAAAGCTGGCGGCGGCCGGTACCAGGACATCTGCGGGCCGGACATCGGCAGCATCATGGCCAGCCTCGGCTGGTCTTTTCTGACCACGCCGCTGTGCGTCACGGCGCTCGACGAGCATGGGCACGCGGTCGCGGCCGGGTGGGCCGCCCCCAGCAGCCATGGCGAGGCTGGAGGCATCAATCTCAGCTACGCGGCGGCGCCGCAGGCGGAAGGCCGCGGCCTCGCGCTCCTGACGACCAGCTTGGCGATCGTAGAGATCTCCCGCCGACTCGAGATCCCTGAACCTGCACGGGTACATGCGCAGTACCGGGTTGAGAACGCCCGCAGCGCCGCCCTGGCCGCCCGCCTGGGCCTTTCGGCCGATCCTGGCCTCACGGTGGACTGCGAGTTGCCTGGCGAGAGGATGCTGGGTAGCGACAAACCCGGCGCCTGGATTCCGGACTTGAATGCCCCGACTCGCCAGCAGCGGATTGTCGGGTCGTCCGGCAGCTGGCCCGAGGTGCTGGAGCGTGCACGCAATCGTGTCGGTGAGCTGGAGGCCTCCTGGGTGGACTTCGCCGCCGGGCGGCATGTCGCGCGGGCCCGCGAGCGCGTCTGACCGCTGCATGTGGCGGGACCCTACAGGCCCGTGACTAGACCTCCGAGGGATGCAGTGCGATGTCCGCCGGCGTCAGCCGGCGCGCTCCCGCTCGCAGCAGTCGAAAGCCTTTACCCGGCTGCCTCTGCACCACCACCACCGCCGCTCGGACCGGACTTTCCCAGAGGGCGGGGCGTTTGCAATCTGAAATGCGCCCGTGTACCGTTGCAGAACATAAAACCTGCGGCGGCTCATGTACCTCGACTTCCTCACACCGGACGTGAATGAACCGCAGAAGCCGGAGCAGACGCTAGGCGCTGAGGCTCCGGAACTCGAGGCCTCTGCTCTCGATGACGCTTTCGAGCACCCGCCGGATGACGAGCTCTGCTCCTACCAGCCGCTGTTTCGGCCGATCAACGATCGCCACTCGGATCCCGTGCTCGACCAGATCGCCACCCGTGCCTATGAGGCCGAGCGGCTGCGCGGAATCGCGAACCTCTCCCGCGATCGGCATGGGCGCGTGCACTGGCGCGGTGCCTACGTGCAGACGCAAGCCTTTCCCGACGATGGGACGCCCGAGGCAACGGAGGCGGCGCACCGCTTGGCCGCCTGCTGCCGCACGCTGGAGGCCGCAGGCGAGCTGCCCAGCTACGAGAGCGTACAGCTCGCATACCGGCAGGCGGAGTTCGGAGAAGGGCTGGACCTGCCCCGGGCCGTGGTCCTGTACTTCGTGGAGCGAGGCGGCGCGCACATCGAGGTGCGGGCGCTCGCGGCGCAAAGCGTGCTCGCAGCCGATGCGGAAATCGGGCGCCTGAGCGCCGAGTTCCTTGAACAGCACAACCCGCGCCTGCAGCACCGTTGCATGCGCCTGGTCAACGCCGAAGACCTGCAGGAGGTCCTCAGGGCCATCGGGCAGGACTGCCAGTTCGCGCGCTTCACGTTCAACTGGCCGGTCTTCTACGACGACACCCAGCAGCAGCGCATGGAAGCAGCCCTCGCGGCCTGGGTTCCAGCGGGCGGCCTGCCCACGACGCTGGAGCTGCAGGACGTCCATTTCTCCAGTGCCGTCCGCGACGCATGCGCCGAACGGATTCGAGAGCGGTGCTGAACCGCGACGAACGAAAGAGCCTAGTGACCACCAACAAGACCGAAGTGGGCGTCTTTGCCCGCAATGCCTCCGGCGCGTCGGAAGTCGTGTTCCTGCATGTGCAGGCTTCGCCCGACGATATCCGCAACGGCCACCACTACGAGCGTGCGCTGGATCTCGCAGCGGACCAGGGCTACGAGCCGCTGGGGGCCTTCGACCGGTCCGACCCCGCCTGGAAGGTGTTCGGTGATCGCCAGAAGTACCAGGCGTTCTTCGACGACGCGGTGGAGTGCCTGCAGGGCGCCTGGGTCGACGGCCGCTCGTGCAGCGGGGCAGACACCATCGACGAGGTCACCCAGCTGTTCGCGCGCCACCAGGATGGCCAGCACGCATACATCGCCTGCTCCGCCGACGGCTACTGGACCCACGACGGATGGATGTCGGATGCCGAGAACGCCTTCGTGACGCGTGATTCGGCCGGCTTGGCCAAGCTGGCCTGCGCGGGCGCGCTCACGGTCCTCGCCGTGCCCATGGCGGACTTCGACAAGGTGCAACACCTTCCGGAGACGAGCGAACTGGAGGACGCGGCCGATGCTGCCATGGAGCGGGCGCGACAGCACGGGTTCACCGTGGGCGGCGAAAACGCCGGCGAGGTGCTGGCGGAGGAACTGGGCCTCGCCGGGCACGCCCTGGCCGCCTGGGTGGCGCCCTTCCTGCAGGCCTACATGCTCCATGCGCAGGAGCAGGCGGAAACCAACGCCAGCTCCGAGCGCGACAGCCAGAGGGGCGCCTGATGCCCTTTCTGCTGGTGTCCGACGAGTTCGGCGTCTACCTGGGCGAGTCGCATCAACCCTTCTTCACCTACTGGAGCGGCATTCAGCCGGCCCCCGTCGACGAGGCCCCCTGCTTCGACACGCAGGACGAAGTGGCAGCGGTGATCCGCAACTGGGGCCCGCAGGCCGTCCCGATGCTCGTGGGGCTGCGCACCGTGCCGGTGATGCCGGACATGGTGTTGGAAGGGTTCAAGTACGCCTCCCCCGAGGCGTGCGCCCGCGCCGGCGCGCCCGCCTGGCTGAACCAGCGCCCCAACGTGCCGGAGCCGCTGGAGGTGGGTGCGGACGGTTTCTCGGGCGAGGAGGAGCAGCGGTGGCAGCGTCCGACGATGAACTGATCGGCTACCAGGTCGAACTGCCCTTCGAATTCGGCACGCTCTTCGTTCCTGATGCTCCGGAGCCGCCGCCGCCGGGGCTGGTCGACGAGGTCCTCGCGCAACTCATGGAGCGGCCCGCGCCGCGGCCGCTGCAGCCAGGCGAAGCGGCCCCTACTCCGGCCGCGCAGGTGGTGCAGCGGCCGGTGACCTTCGTCCGCGATCTGGCGCGCCTGCTGGACGAGCCCGCCGAAGCGGAGATTCACGTCCTGCCGGACGACATCGATGGGAAGATCGCGCGCGCCGAGGCGGCGATCACGGAACTCCTGCGCCGCGGACACCCCATATGCTGTGCATGGTCGGCCGGGAAGGACTCTTCAACGGTACTGAACCTTTTGCTAAGCGCAGCGGCAAAATTGAAGGCCGCTGGTGAAGACGTGCCGCCGATTGTGGTGACGCACGCGGACACCGGAATCGAAAACCCCGAAATGTCCGCGTACGCCAGGAACGAGATGGTTCAGGTCCGTGAATTCGCGCGCCGTAGGGGACTGGAAGTGGAGATCCACGTCTCGCACCCGAACCTGTCTGACCAATGGGCAACGCGCGTCATCGGAGGCCGGGCGCTGCCTCCATTTCCTGGAACTAACCGTGACTGCTCAACGTCTTGGAAGGTTAAGCCGCAGGCAAAACTACGCAAGAAGGTTCTCACGGCGCTAAGAAAGCAGTGTAGCAGTGCCGGTGCGGAGCCGGTAGTTCTCATCGGTACGAGATACGAAGAATCGGACGAGCGTGCGCGGCGAATGCGAGAGCGCGGAGAAAGCGATGTGGAGGTGAGGCGAGGTAAGGATGCGGCTGGAAACCCATCCCATCTGTTCCTCTCGCCTGTGGCATTCTGGAGCGCCGACGACGTCTGGGAGTACCTTGGCACGGCGCGCGCCGGGGGCATCGAAAGCTATTCGGACTTCGAGGAGACCTTCCGGGTCTACGCGGATGCCATGGCTACCTCTTGCGCGGTGGTAGCCGAGGACATGGCAAAGCTCGCCAAGGCGTCCAAGGCTTGTGGCGCGCGTCATGGCTGCTCGCTGTGCACGGCAGTAGGTTGCGATCAGAGCATGGAGAACATGCTCACGCAGGAGCGATACCACTATATGCGCGGTCTTAACCAATTGCGCAACTTTCTGAGCAACACGCGCTGGGACATGGGGCGGCGCTCATGGCTCGGTCGCACCATCAACGAGGGCTACATCCGGATCGCCCCCGACGCCTACTCGCCGGCAATGATGGAGGAGCTGCTGCGCTACTCTCTCACGATCGACGTCGAGGAGCGGGAGGCGGCCTCCCGCCTGGGCATCCGTCCGCGCTTCCAGCTGGTGACGATCGAACACCTCTTCGCCATCGACGCGATGTGGAGCCTGCAGGGCTTCCACCGACCCTTCCACGCGCTCGCAATCTACGACGAGATCTGCAACCGGGGCGCGAGGCACCCCGTGCCGGAGGTACCGGTGTGCCAGCGGCCTAAGGAGTTCCCGGAGCGCTTCCTCTTCGTGGGGGCGGACTGGGAGGATGGCTGGGCCTACCAGTACACGGGGCTGCGCAGCGCGGTGCACGAACTCACCGCCATGGATTCCGAGGGCTGCATGGGCAACAAGCTGCTCCCGGACGGCACCCAGGTGATGGACATCAACACGGAGAAGATGCTCGAAGTGGAGGCGGAGACTGCCTACTTCGTGCTCGACGAACTGCCGCGCGTGCTTCGGCAGCACGACGACCCGAGGGTGTCGCCCACCGAGGCCTACTTCTACTACCTGCGCCTGGGCGTGATCTCCGTGAAGGCCGGCCAGGAGAAGGAGATCGACGCCATGCTCCGACGGACGAATTGGAAGTTCCGCCAGGGACTCGCCGGCGAAATCGATCACCGCGTGCTGCTTGATCGCTGCGTCGGTGCAGCAGAAGCTGGCCGGACCCGTTCGCGCAACGGAGCCGCGCGCGAGCGGGCGCAGGCCGGCAGCAGGTCGGAGGCGTTCCTTCGGCTGGACATCGGAGAAGCCGGCGCTTCGCCAGCTGGTGACCAAGCGCCGCACAGCCCAGTGCAGATGCAGCCGCGGCAGCGCACCGCGCCTGATTGAGCGATTGCGTCTCGGGGGGAATAGCGAAGACGTCCCAAGCGGGGGGGCAGCCTCGCGGCGGGGCGTACCGCGCCAATGGCAGTTGATATGCCTGTTTGAGTCTTACGCTGCCGCGTCTTATGCGGTGCGTAGCTAAGTCCAATCGCAGACGCCCAAATCAGGGGGAGTGGGCGGCCGCGCCGCTGCTTCGGCCAACCATTGGCTTTTCGCTCAACGGTTTGCAAGAATACATCAGCGCAAACCAAAGAAAAGCGATGGTCCCCGATCCGATCCTTCCTCGCCAGCTCAATCGTAGCGTCCTGGTCCTGTGGGACCTCACGGACCCAGCAGCCTTGGCGCGCATGGGATGGCGCGCTCCGGTGCTGGCCTGCATCGGGCTGGAGAAGGGTGCTCTCGTCGGGGCCGACTTCAGCTACCTGGCTTCGGCTGTCGACGTAGCGGGAACCCTGCGCGCGCGCCAGGAACTGCGGGTTACGTCGCAGGCGGCGCGCGAGATGCAGCGGGAGGGAAAGCAGTTGCCCTGGGAGGCCGCGCTGGGCGGGATCACCAGCCTCGACGCGCAGGACCTGACCCACATTCGCCGGCACCTGACCAAGCGCGGAGACGAGGCTGGCCCGAACGTGTTCGCCGCGCTCTGTGCGGTGATGGACCGATACACGGCCGGCACCGAATCCTCCTGGCAGGACTTCCTGGCGCGCCTGGAGAAGGACCGGTACACGGCCAGCGCGTGGTTCGAGCGCGATCGCGCGCAGCTTGGGCTTCGTGACGAGGTCCTCGACCGC
This sequence comes from Ramlibacter sp. AN1133, assembly GCF_037890035.1. Taxonomy (NCBI): domain Bacteria; kingdom Pseudomonadati; phylum Pseudomonadota; class Betaproteobacteria; order Burkholderiales; family Comamonadaceae; genus Ramlibacter; species Ramlibacter sp. AN1133. Next base: position 82,157 of record NZ_JBBKTQ010000009.1, on the reverse strand, counting down.
GACGTCCTGAGCCTCTGGGACGACGACGTCCGCGACGCGATCGACAGCGGCTTCTTGGCCACGCCGGGCCGTCCCCGGCCTAGCGAGTCGGAATGGCTGGAGCCTTTGCTGGCCTACGCCAACGAACAAGGCCTGACCACTTCGCTGCGTGCTCCCGAGGCGCAGCCAATCCGCGAAAGGAACCGTCCGTGAACACGCCCTCCAGCAACGCCTGGCGCACCTATGTTTTCGCCCTGCCGGGGCAGAAGGCCGGGCCGCTGGCCATGGGCACGGGCACGACCCGGGCCGAGGCGCTGCGCGACGCGTACGAGCGTCTCGTCCAGCGCCGCGTGGCGCAAGCACCCGGGCCCGGGCGTGTCGCCGCGGGGCGCTTGCAGGCGGCCGTCGCAGCCGCTACCCGGCGTCTGGACGCCGCCAACGGGGCTCCGGCCGACCTCCGTGACGACCTGACGGTGCTGCACGAAGCACCAGGACGATACCGCGCAGTCGCCCAGATGGGCCACAGCTATGTGAACGACGAGACGTACTCGATCGCCGTGGCGCTGTCCAACGACAGCACGCTCGCACAGCACATGGCGAAAGTGGGGTACGACCCGCAGAAGGCGCAGCAACTGCTCGAACCTGCCGCCAGGCGGGAGGCGAGGCAAACGAAGGTTGACCTGCGGATGGTGGACTGGTGCGAGGTCACCGCGGAATTCTTCCCCGATCTCGACACCGAAAGCGACCCGCAGGGAGCGCCGCGAGCGTCCCCTGTGCCGGACGAGGGTCGGCTGGCCGGCGGCTTAGCCGCAGCTGCTTCGCCGGTCGTGGAGCGGGCGGCGCCGGACCTCGCGACGCGCCGCATCGACGCCGACGTGCTCGAGGTGCTGGGCCTCTGCCGGGCGGAGGAGAACGTGGTCCGTCTGCCGCCGCGGCAACTCCCGCGCGAGCTCTACGAGCGTCTGAACAAGGTGCTGACGGCGCTGGGTGGCAAGTGGAAGGGCGGCAAGGTCCAGGGATTCCAGTTCGCGGAGGAGTCCGGTCCCATCCTGGAGGTGGCTGTGGCCACGGGCAGCTTCGTGCGGCCGCAGGACTTCGGTTTCTTCTGGACGCCCGAGCCGCTCGTGCGGCGCGTCATCGAGTTGGCAGACCTGGAGGAGGGCATGACGGTGCTGGAGCCCAGCGCTGGGCGCGGTGCCCTGGCGCTGGCCGCGGCGAAGATCGTCGGCAAGGAGAACGTCGCGTGTGTGGAACTGCTGCCGAAGAACGCGGGCTTTCTCACCGCGCAGGGCTTCCACCACGTGGGCATGCAGGACTTCCTGACGCTGGAACCCGGGCAGATGCCGAAATTCGACCGGGTGCTGATGAACCCCCCGTTCTCGCGGCTGGCCGACGTGGAGCACGTGATGCACGCCGCGCGGTTCCTGAAGCCGGACGGCCGGCTGGTGGCGATCACATCGACGTCGTGGGTCCACCAGAAGGCTGCCAGGGCGGCCGAGTTTCGGGACTTCTTCCAGGAAAGCGACGGCGACTGCTACGAGATCGCCGCCGGCGCCTTTCGCGAAGCCGGCACCGATGTGGCCACGCGCATCGTGCGCATGTTCGCGGAGCGCTTCCCCGAAAACCAGGTGCTACGCCAGGCCCAGCGCGAGCGCCAATACGCATAAAGGAGCATGCCCCATGCACGCCATGAGTTCGAACCCGCATGTGCTGGAAAAGCAGGAGGACCGGGGGATCTACATCACGCCGGCGGCCACGCCGAACACCTACCGCGCGGTCGGCTGGGTGTCGCGCGGCTTCAAGGACCAGAACGCGGCGATCGCCTTCGGGCGCGAGACCGCGAACTTCTTTTCCGGCAACGGGCTGAACCAGCCGGTCTTCGTGGTGCGCGGTCCCACGTCGACCTGCCGCGAGCCATTCGAAGTGACCGATGGCTGCTCCACCTACTCCGTGGTCGCGCGCATCCAGACCGAGCCCGCCACGCAGCCGCGCCCCGGGATGGCGCTGCGCACCGCGATCATCAACTTCGGGCTGGAGTCGCTTCGAGGGGTCCCGCTGGACGACGGATGCGGCGAGCAGGTCTACATCCACCAGAAATGCCTGGATTCCGACATCGACCTCTACAAGGACGAGCCCACGCAAGCGTTCCGGCTCTCGCGCTTCTACGGCGGCGACTCCCCCGACGCCCAGATGACGCGGTGGATCTACACGGGCACGACCCGTATCGGCCACGCCCATACGGAGGCGGAGCGCGAGCGGCCGGCCGCCGAGCGGGAGCGAGCCTGAGCATGGTGGACTTCAACAAGCTGCTGGAAGAGATGCGCACGCGCACGCCGGAGCAGGCCGCCCAGGCGCGCGAGGAAGTGGAGGCCTCCTACGAGCGCCAGACGCAGGCCCAGATCGACACGCTCACCGAGCAGGTGCGCAAGGCCGAAACCCTCCTGCCAGTGCTCACCCCTGACGAGCGGCGCTTCGTGGCGTCCATGCAGCTGCGCGCGGATCGCCCGGGCAGGTACACGAAGCGCGCTGGTGGCGATCTGCTGTCGCTCTCCGACGGGCAGAAGGAATATCTGCAACGCCTGGCTCTCCGGGCGCAGCAGCCCCGGCCTGCTCCGGGCAGCCGGGCCGAACGCTATGGAAGGCAAAGAGGATGAACCAGCCCATGACCGCCATCGACACCGCGAAGCTGGAGGGCATCGCTCTCCTGTGGGCGTTTTCCCGGGTGCTCGGCCGAGACGACCCCATCTACCGCTACGACGACGGCAGCATCGGTTACATCGGCGGGCCCGACCGGATGGGGCCGCTGAAACCGGACCTTCAGGCAACCGTCGAACGCTTCCGCCTGCACCTGTGCCCGGTCACCTACAACGACGAGCCCGCCTTCGAAGCCTGGGTGGACGATCAGCCGAAAGCACGAACGTCCGCCTTCGGGATCAACGCGATGGATGCAGCCATGCGCAGCGTGGTGCTGGACCGGTTCGGGGACACCGCGGAGGTACCCAGCGAGGTGCTGGAGTTCGCCAGACGGCGCAGCGAGTCCAACGGCGAGCAGCCTGCGCGGGAGCGGTGCGGTGGCTGACCGCGCCCCTGCCGCGGCGCCGGACTCCTTCCTGAGACACCTGCGACACCTGCATGCCTACGCGGCGCGCTACGGCTGGAGCACATCGGAGCTGGCCGATCCGCAGCAGATCATCCTCAAACGCGAGGACGGAGACGGGCGATTCGTTCAGCTTAGGGCCTCGCGCGTCACTGGCGGCCAGTACCACGTGGAGGTGGCCCAGGGGCTGCGCGGCCCCAAGCGCGGCGTCAACGCCCTGAACCTGGAGGGCCAGGTGGCGCACTTCACGGGCCACCGGTTGCTGGTGTGGGACGGCGCGCGCTCGTTCGCCAGCAACGAGATCTTCGAAGTGTTGCGCGGCTACGCGCACGCCAACCCCAAAGCGGCTTCGCGGCCGGCTGCCCAGCTCCACGAGGGAGGCGACGTGCGAAGGGATCGATCGTTCCGGCCTGGCGGCCAATTCTAGGAAGTCACCATGCTGAGAATTGACGGTTCCGCTCGCGCGACGCTCCTTGCAGCGCTGCACTTCTGGAACGAGGAGGGCAAAGGCGACCCTTCCAACCGCACGGACCGGGAGCACCACCTGGCCACCGCCGGTGACAGCGAGATCTCGTTGGACGAGGAGGGAGTCGACGAGCTCTCCGAGGCGCTGCACTTCGGGTGCGAGAGGCCGCAGCCGGCGCCCACCGACGAGAGGGCTGGGCCGCGCTGGCGGCGCGGCGCGGCTGGAGCGACGCCTCCCTTGCTCACGCCCGCGGCGCCGGCGACGCGACCTATGGCGACGAGACGGTGATCGAGCTGCCGGGGGACATCTCCATGAAGGTGCCGGCCTACCCGAGCGAGTGCGACTACGTGCGCGTGGTGGATCGATCGGTCCGGGGCGGTGCCGAGCTCGCCTACTGGACAAGCTCCGAGTGGCGCGATGCGCCCGCCGAAGTCATGGGCGCGCTCATGGGGTTGCTCAAGCAGTACCAGCCGAACCTGGCGCTCGAACTCGCATGCCTGCGCGATGCACCGGTCGCCTACGAGCGCACGGCCGACGAGAACCAGATGGCGCTCTACATCGCCGAGATCACCGAGGGCGAATTCATCGCAGATCCCGAAGTCGCGCGATCGCTGGTGAAGGAGCGCTACCCGCGCGAAGTCTGGGTCCTGGACGCGCAGCGCGGTGACAGCGACCTGGGCTACTGGGAATGGGCGCTGCACCAGGCGGAATCTGCGCTGGACGTGGAACGGGTAACCGCGGCGCCGCGGCAGGCATGAACCAGCCCGTCACGCAGTCGTGCCTGTCGTTCGTCAGGGTGAACGCCAGCGGTGAGGACGCGAGCTTGACGGCCAGCCAGCACAGGTTCTTCGCGGCGATGCAGGGCGACGCGCGAGTGATCAGGCCGCCCCTGGATTCGAGGCATCCCTGCGAGCGGAGGTTGGCGTGAGCCCGCAAGCGGCGGCCGGCCGGCTGGATGAGAGGTAGTTCATGAAGGAGGAAACGATGGACGCGAAAGTGCAAGTGCCCGGCCCCGAGGAGCTGGTGGTCGTGCGCGGATCCGATCTTGGGGAGCTGCGGCGGCTGCTGGAGCAGCTGAGCAACAGCTCGTCCGATGAGGGATGCAGCGACGGGCTCACGGTCGTGGATGGCCGCCCGCTGGAACTCCTGGTGAAGCGGATGAAGCAGGTCGCCACGCGCCCGGTGATGCAGTCCTTGCGAATGGTGAACACGACCTCGGAGCACCTGGAGAGCTTCTTGGTGATCGTGCCCCCCGACTGCTCGATGGAAGAAGCGCGCGCCGCGGTGCTCGCCGCATCCGAGGAGGTCACGGCGGGCCTCGGTGGCGCGGGCGAGCCGGACCAGGACAAGTTCATGTCGGCCCTGGAAGCGCGGGGCGTGCCGGTGCACACCAGCATCGAGGACTTCGGCATCGGGGACTGGGACGACCCCAACGTCGACGCCGGAGAGGAATCGGAAGAGAGTGCTCCGCAGGAGCGAGGAGATCGTGGTGGCTGAGAAATCCGTGGACCAGATGGTCGAGGACCTTCGCGCGGTGAACGCGCGGCATCGGCAGGTGCTCCAGGCGCTGTGCGACGGCAGCCAACTCGTGTTGCGCTTCAGGAAGTGGGAGGCGTACGGCGAGCTGGAAGGCAAGGTGCGACCACTGGGCCTGGCGCTGGAGCATGGCGACTTGCAGACGCTGGTCGAGATGCTTCCCGAAGGCGCGATCGTGGTGAGGCCCGGCCGGCCGGCAACCGACGGCTACTTCGAAGATGCGCGGCCCACCTTCGCGTATGCGCCGGCGCAGCACCGCACGGGGCTACGTGAGCTGCTCACGCTCTCCATGCCCACCCAGCACCTGGCGGAATGCTGCGACCAGCCGGGCGACTCGACGACCGCGGGGCGACGGGAGCGAATGGGCGCGTGAATTTCGGCCGGGACAGCGACCCCGTCCCGGCTCCTTTGCAGATCAGCTGGCCGCGCGGTCCCTGAGCATCTTCACGACCTGCAGCGGCACGGTGAAGCCCTGGGCCTTCTGGTAGGTCCTGCTGGTGCTGTCGTACACAGGGGTGAGGAGAGCCTCGGCGTCCTCCTCCAGTTCCTGTTGCTCCTGCAGCTGCTCCATGAGCCGGTTCACCGGCTTGGTGAAGCCCTTGAGGGATTGGTCCGCAGGCCGCCCGAGCACCTCATAGACCTCGGCGCGGGAGATCTGGCCGCCGTTTTCGATCGCCTTGAGGACCACGCGGCGCGTCTCGCCAGGCAGCTTGTTGATCGCGCCGTGGATGTCCTTGACGCCGCCCCAGCCGCGGTCGGGAACCGTGCCTTCGCGCATCAACTTCCCGTTCGCTTCAGCGATACTCTTGAGGACGGCGCCAGCCTTGGCGAGGCCGGGAAGCTGCTGCTCGACGGCCGCCACACCGGGCTGAGGGAAGAGGGCCAGCAGCTTGGCCAGGGTGGCCGGTGCGTCGGTCACGGAAAGCTGGAAAGAGGCGTTGACGCTAATAGTGATGGTGCTGCTGGGCATGTCATTAACGGCGGGACTGGTCATGAGAGGCTCCTACGTTGGTGTAGGCGTTATTGTGTGCCGTTGAATGCCGTAAGGCAACACTTCCACGCCGTCTGACAATTTATGCTGTAAATATCGGGCTATACCGCGTAAAGTCTTTGGAGGACGATTCCTCCATGCCTGCACCGACGCCCACCACCAGCACGAGAAGATCCTCCAAGCGCGGGCGTGCCGACGGCATCCAGCTTGCTCCTGACCGGGTCAAGGGCTTGCGCGAAGAGGCTGATCTGACTCAGGAACGGGCAGCAACCGGACTGCACCGCCTGGTGAACCCCAGCTGGTCGCCGACGTCGGACAAGGCGCAGCTCACGACGTACCAGCGCATCGAAAGCACCGGAAAGACCTCCCGAAAGCGCGCTGTTGCACTGGCGCAGTTGTTCAGAACTACGCTGGCCGTGCTCCAGGGTGACACACCGGACGACGGACCAAGCTTGGCGCAGCGTGTCGAGGCGCAGTTGCGCGACCAGCTGGCCAAAGGCGCAAACCCCGCCCTCCAGGCCCGGCTCCACCAGCTCCAGCGCGAAGGCGTGGGCGATCGGGTGGAGTGGCTTGCCGGCGACCTTGCGCACGAGATCGAGGAGGCGCAACTCGCGCAAGATCAGGGCGAGCTCAATCGCCTTTCGCGGATCACCGGATGGTCGCAGCAAGACCTCCAAAGCGCTGGGGTTCAGCTGGGCCACTGGATGGTGGTCTCGGGCCTCAACCGGACGTCGCGCATCACCACCGGGCTGCAATCGGCGATTGAGATCGTGAAGGAGGAGGGCGCGGAACTCCTGCGGCTCGCGGGCGACGAAGCTGCGATCACGTTCACGGAGGACCTCCCGTGGTTGCGAATCGAGATCACGAGCGCGCGGTGGGTGATGAGCGGCAGGATGCGGCTCGTGATCAGCGTGGTGAGATGCTTGCCCACTGTCCGCGGGATCCAGTGGCAGAACCCCACATGGCGGGACCGCTCTTGGATCGACCTGCAGTTGCCACGCTGGGCCTATTCCCAGGCCGAATTCGTGACGTGGCAAGGTGTGCGCCACCCCAAGGATATTCGCCAGCTTCGCTTGTTGATCGAGCGGCGCATCGGCGGCGCGGAACCGGAGCAGGTTTCGCTGCACCAGGGCGCGCTCGCCGAGCTGAGCGAAGACCACGCGCAGAGATTCGCCGACGGCGCTTTCACCCATGCTGAGGTGCTGAGGATCGTGCGGCTCGAACTGTTCGATGCTCTGAGTCCGCACCTCGCGGATTGGCCCTTGCAGCACTGGCGTGTGCACCCGGGCGAATCAGGCATCGCAATTACGCTGGACCTGACCGGTGGGACTTACCGCGATCGTTCGCGCCGCGACATCCCAGCCTTCGCAATTCGTCTCGTTGAAGTCGAACAGGACAAACTGATTCCCGCGCCATGGCGGCACAGCAGCCTTGAAGCGACCGCGAAGCTGTTGGCAGAGCAACTGGTCCGGGCACAAGCGCTGCAGGGTCAGGCGCAGGCGCAGGTCGCGACCGGGGCACCGCGCCCGGACCTCTGGCAAACCGGGTAGAGCTCTCTACCCTCCCCTGATCACACGAGTTGCGCGGGCGTTGGTCCCGGGCCGGCGCAGCTCGCCCCATTTTCCGGGACCAGGAGCAAAGTCATGAACGCAACCCTCGAAAACGCACCCAGCAAGGTTCCCGGTCACAAGTCCGGGGAAGGCCGCGGCAACAATCCGCCGAAGAAGTAGGCGAGATGAGGGCATAAGCCGCTCTCGCTGCGGCTGCCCGTAGTCCCGTGCAGCAGCTCCTACAGCAGGCGCTGCTGCACGGGCTGCGGCGTGGGAACGGCGGTCTCCTGCGCAAGCGTGCGTGTGGGAGCCCGCGCCGGCGCGGCTGCCACCGCAGCCTCCACCTGCGCGGGCGACAGCTTGCGCTTCATGAAGTCCTGAACGCGCAAGCGGATCAGGCGGAACAGCGTCTGCGACTCGCCGGTCTGCGCCTCCCCGTCGACGTCGCCGAAGCCACGCTGCACCAGGTCGATCTCCGCGAGCTCGTAGCCGTCGCTGGTGCGCTTCACGGCGCGCAGGCGTTCCAGCGTCTCCGGCTGCAGCGCGGACAGGTCATCGACGTACATGAAGAAGTCGCCTTCGCCGCCGTTGCGCACCAACCGGCCGCGCAGCTGGTGCAGCTGCGAGATGCCGAAGCAGTCCGCATCGCGCACCACCATCACGGACACGCTCGGAATGTCGATGCCGATCTCCAGCACCGTCGAAGCGACCACCAGGCGCCTGGCGCCGCTGCGGAAGGTGTCGATGCTGCGCTTGATCTCGTCGTCGCCCATCTGCCCATGCAACATCACGACCTGGCCGGGGAAGGCGGCCTCCATCACCTGGAAGGCCTTCTCCACCGACTGGGTGTCTTCCTCGTCGGTCGTCACGCGCGGGTAGATCATGGCGGCGCGTTCGCCGCGGGCAAGAGCCTGTCGGATGGCGGCGACCGACTGGCCGCGCGTTTCCAGGTCGATCAGGTGCGAGTGGATGGTCTTTTGCACCGGACATTCGCGCAGGTTCAGGATCTCCATGCCTTCGTAGAGCGTCGCCGCCAAGCTTCGCGGGACGGGCGTGGCTGAGACCTCGAGCACGTGCGTGCCGGGGCCGACCAAGGCCTCGCGCGTGCTGGTGCTTTGCTTGTGCTGCTCGTCGCAGATGAGGAACTGTGGGACGTAGCCGGCCTTGCGGGCCGCGCTCACGAGCCCGGTGGTGCCCACGAGGATGGCCTGTGGATCGTTGATGCGGTCGCCAGCCTCGATGCGCTCCACGTTACTCACGAAAGCGCCGAACTTGTCCAGCGCCTCGCGAGCGATCTGGTCCGCCAGCAGCTTCATCGGGGAGATGATGGCCACGCGCGCGCCAGCGAGGTGCGCCGCGATCGCGGGCACCAGGAAGGCGAGCGTCTTGCCGGTACCCACATCGCCGGAGAGCAGCCCGGACAGGGGCACGGGCTCGGTGAGGCGGTGCGCGATCTTGTGGACCACCTCGCGCTGGCCGCCCGTGAGGGGATGCGGCAGGCCCGCCGCAACGCGCTGGATCTCTTCCGGGTCGACCGGCAGCGGCGCCGATGGGTGAGCAGGGCGGCGGTGATGCCGGAGCGCCGCGGACTGCACCGCCAAGGCACTTATGCGTCGCGCGCACTCCAGCGCGGCGTGGCCTTCGCCGACGCTGGTGGGCTTGTGCAAGGCGCGCAGCAGCTCCGAGAAGGTGGGAAATACGGTCCCGCTTGCGCTCGCACAGGCCTGCATCAGGTTCTGCTCGCGCAGTCCGGTAGCCCCCATGGCCAGCGCAGCGCAGTGTCTCGCCGCGCTGGCGTCCAGGCTCGCCTGGGCGACCAGCAGCTGCACGCGCTCTCCGGCAATCTTTCCCGGGATGCCGGCATACCGGGTCCAGATCCCGTCATGCGCCACGTCGGGAACACGCAGCTCCAGTGACACCGTGAGGTCTCGGCCGAACTTGCGCAGTTGCCCGGTCACCAACACCTGCTGGCCGGCTTGCACGTCCAGCCACGGGGCGGGGCCGGTGAACATGGACAGCTGCACCAGCTCGCCGCGCGCATCCGTCATCTCCAGCTGGGTGCGGCGCGTCTTGAACTGCAGGTTGCGCGGAATGGCCGCCGGGTGCGGGAACGCGTCGCTTGGCACCTCGAACACCAGCCTCTTGCCGCCGTCGAAGCCGCGCATGCGCCCGGTGAAGCAGAGGCGGAACAACTGGCCAGGCTGGTCGAGGAGGTGATAGCCCACCGTGTCGTGCGCGGTGCGGCAGTCGACGTAGGTGGCCGGCGCGCACAGCAGCGCGTGTCGCGGATCCTGCAGTCCCAAAGCCCTCAACGGGTCACGCGGCTTTCTGGGCGCCGGCTTGGCCGTGGGCGGCTTCGGATTGGAGCGAGCGACGGTGACGCCGCCGCGCGGCAGCGCCGGCGGTCGCCCGCCAGGCGCCGTCGCTCCAGTGCGCGCGGGCGGAGCCGGCGGAGCGCTAATCCGCAGGCCCATTGCTCAGGCGCTTGGCGGCCACGGGGCCGATGACCTTGCAGCTCTTGACCGTGCGGGCGATGCCGCGCAGCAGGTCGCCCTCGCCCAGTTCGAGAGCGAATTCGGTCAGGGTCGGGCCGAGCTTCTTGGAAAGCATGCCCAACGCGCCGCCTGCCAGACCGACGCGGCCGACCAGGGCGAGCTCGATCTGCTCGGCGAGCGTGTCGCCGGCGGCTGAAGCGTGAAAGACATCGCCGAGGGCTGCGAGGTCCAGGGGGCGCCCGAGCGCGATCTGCTGCTCCACCGCGATGTGGATTCCTTCGGTGACGTTGCCGCTGCCCAGAGCCAGGCTCTTGTCGCGAACGGGCGTGCGCAGGCGCACACTGGTGCGGTGGCGTTCATGGCCCGGCGCAGCTTCCGCATCGTCCCGTGCGGTGCTGTCGGGCGCGTCACCGGCGAGCGCGTTGCCGCTGGCTGCCGGGCCGGCCGCCGCAGGTTCCGAGTCAGGCTCGGTGCCGGCCTGCGCAGTGGCGGTCGAAGTCGGACCGAGATCGGCCTGGAAGGGGGAGGGTTGGACGCCAGGCGCCGTTGCTGCCGGAGCCTGGCGATCTGCCGGCGGCGAGCTGCCGGCGCTCTCGGAGGCGGGCTGCCCGCCGGCCACCGGCTGGCAGGGCTGCTGCTCGAACTGCGCCGAGGTAGCCATACCGAGCGCACCGGTCATGTCGCTGGTGCCCATCTCCCAACCCGTACTCACCTCGCCGTTCGTCATTGCATGTGCCTTCTGCCGCGTTTCAATCTACCAGCGGGCGCGAGCGTGGGCAAACAGGTTCGCCTGCCAGCTCCCTCCAGCCAGCGCACTCGCACGCCCCATTGTTCTTTCCGATGCTGAATTGCTAGACTTTGTAGAAATACACAGCCGGAGATTCGAATTATGGCGGAAGACGTCGTTCTTTACCTCAACCGCCCGCCGGCGTGGCAGCACTTGAGCGGAGGCCTCGTCAAGGCCCTGGAGGATCTGCCCGCCAAGCTGCAGAAGGCGCCCGCCATCCAGTGGGTCGCCACGGTGAAATCCCTCGTGAGCAAGGGCGCCGCAAAACAGGCGGAGGTGGACGACTGCGAGCTCGTGAAGTGGCTGGAGGACCCGCTGCTGGGGGAGAAGCGGCCGGTGACCCGGGAGGATCTGATCACCCGGGTGAAGGAACGCCAGGTGACGCTCAAGGAGGTCACCCTCGGCAACCCGCGGTACGAGAGCTGGTCGCACATGGGGCTGGTTCGCAACGACCGCACGGCGCGGTACGCGGAGGTCCTGTTCATCGCCAACGACCAGAAGGCGAACATCCAGGACCGGCTGGAGGCGATCGAGTGGGAGATGGACCAGTTCAACTTCGACCTGGAGCGGCTCTCCAGCAACCCGGAGGCCGTGTTGCAGTTGGAGAAGGAGCGTCGGCAGCTGCTCACGGATTTGCCCAAGGCGTGGGAGTACAAGGCTCCGCACTTCACCGAAAGCGCGGGGCGCCACGGCAAGAACCTGCTTGCCCATGGCCGCGAGTTGGTCTGGGGCGACACCTACCTGATCGAGGAAGTCCAGAGCGACTGGGGCCAGCGCGGGCGCATCAACGACTGGAAGACCATTCCCAGGGGCCCCTTCGTCACGGACACGAAGCTCTGGGCGGGCCTGGTGGTGCGGCGCATGCTGCAGCGCGCGGCGATGATCCCGCAAGTCAAGAAGGTGGCCTGGATCCGCGGCTCGATGCGCAACGGCGGCAAGCAGGTCCAGGAGGACAACCTCGACGACTTCTACCTGAAGGTCGTGCGCAGCATCGTGGACAAGGCGATCGCCAAGGGCAACGGGAAGACGGCGATCGCCAACCTGCGCCTCGGCGACACCGTGTGCGCCGACGTGCCGTGTTTCGAGATGACCGATTCGGTGCGCGAGCAGCTACGCGGCACGCAGCCGATGTACTCCCTGACGAGCGTGCGCCACGAGCCGCACGTCTTCACGGACGACAGGCGAGCTGCGTTCTTCGCGCGGGCCAAGCACATGCTCGGCTCAGTCAAGCATGTGATGCTGGTTGACCGCCTCTACGACATTGCGACCGGCCGCGCCGTGCCGGGGCGGCTCGTCAACCGCGTGATGCAGATCGCCCTGAACGCGGAGGATCCGGAATTCGTTCTCGATCACGAGTGCTTCCACTACGCGATGCGGAACCTGTTCATCGAGAGCGAGCGTCATGTCGTGCTGCGCGAGTTCGTCCCGGGCTCGGAGCTGAACCGGCGCACCTACGACACCCTGGTGGAGCGGGGCGAGAAGGATGCGAGCGCGCAGTGCCTCGCCAGCGCGGAGGAGGCAGCGGCCCACGGCTTCGCGCTCTGGGCTCGCGGCACGCTCGACATGGGCCAGAGCCCCGCCCGTGGCTTCTTCGAGGAGGTCCGTGTGCTGTTCTGCGACCTGGTGGCGTGGTTCAACCGCACCATCCAGCAGGAGCAGTGCACGACCTCGGAGGACGTCTTCAAGGCGCTGCTTAACGGCGAGCGCGCGCATCGGGAGGACGGCGTGCAGCGCTGGCGGCAGGCGGCCTAGCACCGACGGCGAGGCTCACTCGCCTGTCACGCGGAGACCTCGAACCAGGGCTGCTTCACCAGTACGTATTCCCCGAGACGTACTCGATCGCCCAGGTCCTCGACCGGAACACTCAGGCCGCCGCTGCCTTGTTGCAGCTGATGCCACTCCTCGAGAAATCCTTCCACACTGACGTCTTGCTGGTCGAGGTCCTCCTCGGTGGGTAGACCCTTGAGTGTCATCGTTGCCATGGCGGTCCTTTTCGGGGTTAAGTCCGCCAGCATACCCGGCCTCTCTCCCCCGCTGCGACCCCAGGTTTGACTCCTGCTGCTACTCGTGGCCGCCTGACCCAGCGCCCATGTCGTAGAACCGGCCAATGGTCTTCTCGAACCCGAGCTTCACGATGCCGATGGCGCCGTCGCGCTGCTTGGCCACGATCCACTCGCAGATGCCGGGCTCCTTCGTGTCCGGGTTGTAGACCTCGTCGCGGTACAGGAACATGATCACATCGGCGTCCTGCTCGATCTGGCCTGACTCGCGCAAGTCGCTCATCACGGGGCGCTTGTTCGCCCGCTGCTCCAGCCCGCGACTGAGCTGGGACAGGGCCACCACGGGCACCCCCAGCTCACGGGCCAGGAGCTTGAGGCCGTTGGAGACCTGGCCGACGTGCACGCGCTGGTCCACACCGTCGGGAGCCTTCACGTTCTGCAGGTAGTCCACGATGATGACGCACTTGCCGTGCTCGGCCACGAACGCCCGGGCGCGGGCCCGAATCTCCGGCAGGCTCAGCCCCGGCGTGTCGTCGATGTAGATGCCGCTTGCCTCGAGCAGGCCCGCGGCTTCGGCGATCCGGCTGATGTCCTCGCCGCTCAGCTCGCCGCTGCGCAGCTTGCTCAGGTCCACCCGGCCCGCGCGGGCGAGGGCGCGCCGCGCGAGAGCTTCCTTGAGCATTTCGGTGCTGAAGATCAGCACCTTGCGCTCCTGGCTCGTGCCCATGCGGTCGGCGATGTTCGCCGCGACGTCCATCGCGGCAGCGGTGTTGTGCGTCACGACGTAGTCGTCGGTGACGTACAGATGCGACGGGTGGCTCACTGCGATGCACTGGCATGGCGCCGTGCGGGTGGGTTCCACCGACACGATGACTGCGTGCTTGTTGCGCTCGCGTTCCGCCGGGGCCCTTGCCAGCTTTTCGGACATCGCAAACAGTGACCTCGGCTCAGGGTGGGCGATGTTGCACACGAAGGCTGGTAGGCCGGGCACGCGTCGCTCCCCCTGGGTGCTGGTGAAATGCGGCTGCTTGTGGTTGATCGAGCACCAGCCGCCCAGCGACCTGACGAGGGTCGCGACATCGCGCGCTAACTGCTCGCTGCAGGTGCTGAAGCGAATTGAGCCCCAAGTCTCCACCCATCCATCCGTGTCCAGCAACCCGCGAAGCAATTCCAGGCGCGCCTCGCGACATGCTTCGAGATAGACGGCTGGAATAAACTTCGCCGAGCTACCCACTCGGTAGAGTCCGAGTCTCTCGATCTGCGCGCGCAGAGGGTTGGGGACCATCCCTTGATGGCCTTTCCTTGTAGGCGCTACGTTGCTCAGACGGTAGTCGCATCCGCCGGCGTAGACCAGATGCACCCCTTCGGGTACGCGCGTGCGCATGTTCTGCAGGACATCCTCGGCCACGTTCGAAAAGCGGAGGGTTTCTCCGCACAGATCCCCGTCCCCGAGCAGTGCCCCCAGAACCCATGGGTCGACGGGAAGTGGGTCGGTGTGGCCAAATGCACCGGTGTGCGCCGTGATCCAAAGGCGTCGGCGGTACCGCTGTCGGGCCAGCATCCTCATCACTGCAGCGGTGCTGAGCACTCGCGGCGCTGCCCACTCGCGGTAGTGGACTTGCCAGAGGTGTTCTGCGCAGCACTCGGCGGAACGGCCGTCAGACAGGGTGAGCCGAAACACCTGGCGCTCCCCTTGGGGAAAGACTCCCGTCACCTGCGAGGGAGCCCCGTCGACGGACGCGAGCCGATCGCCCACTTCGACCTCTCCCATGCGCTTCCACCCGGTGAGGGTCTTTACCTTCGCATCCAACGGCTGCGCCTTCCCCATGGACGGTCGCGCCGCCAGGACGATCAGGTCGCCATCCTGCAAGCCGTCCGTGAGGCGGTCGAAGTCCTCGTGGCCCGTGGGAACAGACGAACCAACGACCTCGCCGTCCATCCTGCGCTGCAGGGTGTCCAGCACGCTGGAGATCGCGCCTTTGATGTGCTCGGGGCCGCTACGGTGGCTCTCGGACATCTTGCGGATATTGCGAATGTCGTCTTCCACCACGCCCATGAGCTGCAGTGCGTCTCCGCCCGACTCGCACATGGCCAGTCCTTGGCGCAGCACCGCGGCGTATCGCCTCAGGAGCGACTGGCTCTTCACCCGCTTGGCGGCAGCCTCGGTCGCAGCATCGTCCGCATTGCATGCCAGGGTGTCGTTGCAGAGAGCGACGATGTACTCCACGCCGCCCGCAAACAAGTTGCGGCTGGTGCAGTAGTCAAGCACTGCGGAAGGGTCATGCGGCAGGCTGTTGTCGTTGAGCGTGCGCACGCTTGACCAGAGCACCTTGTGCTGGTCCAGGTAGAAGTCGTCGTTCGACAGCAACGCCAGCAGGCGGCTGACCAGGGGGGTGTTGGACTGCCGCAGCACGCAGGCAAGCAGGATGCGCTCGCTCGTGTCGGAATACTGGGTCGCCGCGGCGGCGACGCCGGAGGATGTGGGCGCAGCGGCGGAGCTCGCGCCGGGGGCCGAGTTGACGACGGCTTCGGTGGTCATGGTTCGGCGCGCCTAATACTGCACCTTCTCGTCCGCGGAGTTGGGCGTGAAGCGCGGACGGTCATGCGCTGCAGAAGCTGCGCCGGAGGCGCCCGGGCGGCTGGCGGCCCGCGCCGCACCAGCGCCATAGCGTGCGCCGCGGCTGAGGGCAGGCTGACCTCCACCGGCAGGACCGGACGAATGGACCGCGCCCGGAGCGGGGCCCGGTGCCGCCGGCCCTGCGGCGCCCGACGAGCCTTGGTCCGCGCTGGCAGCCGTTCCGGCCGCGCCCGTCTCTGTGGGGGCTCCGCCGCCGGGCAGCGAGGCGTCTGCGGCAGGTCGCGCCGCGGCTGCAGGGGGCCGGGAATCGGACTCGTCCTCCGCTGCCGGCGGTGTGGCGACCGCGCCACCCTCGGCGCCGAGCAATGTGGCAGCAAGCGCGCCCGCTCGGCCCGATCCGATCTGGACGAAGTGGGACTTGATTCGGCCGCTCCACTGGCGATCCGTACCCAGTGCGGCGTCCACCTCCACGAAGTCCCCTACGCCGACGACGGCGCCGTGTTCCATGTGGATCCGCAGCCCGGCAAGCTGGATGGTGCCGTCCAACGGGCTCACCCCCTCGACGTGTCCGGTGAGGCTCGGCGCGCGTGCAAGAATTTTCATTGCGGTCTGTAGTTGACTAATGACACGAAATATAATGGAATCACTCGGCAGCGCCAAACAAGAGGGCGCAGACTATCCGCAAAGATGTACAGCCGCAAACGGTATCGCGTGAAAATCGGATCGCAAGAAGCTAAGCTGAACGAATGACCGCTTCCCCCGTGTCCATGCAGGGCTTGGCCCTCGTTCCGTTCGATCCCGCCTGGCTGTTGGAGAACCGGGCCTTCCTGGCTGGAGATCCAAAGCTGGTGCGCGCCGTGCCCAAGCTTCTGATCCACGCCTGGCGCGCGACGCCCGCGGGGTCGATCCCGGCGGACTTCCAGCGCATCGGATCGCTGTGCGACTTGAGCGATACGCAGGTGGGAGAGCACTTCGATGACCTGCTGGAAGGCTGGGAGCTGCGGGACGGCCGCTTCTTTCACATCGCCATGAGTGCCCTGTGCGAGAAGGTGGCAGCCAAGTTCGGCGAGGTGCTGTCAGACCTGCAGGCACAGGCTGCGGCAATGCCCCAGGCGCCCGAGGAGTTCGAACTCACGGCGCCGACGGTGGAAGCACGCACGAAGGGGCGACGCTTGCTGCCAAAGGACTTCATGCTCACCGACGAGCGGCGCCTCTGGCTGAAGGCCCACGGCTTCGAGACTTCCGAGGACCAGGACTGGATCCTGGAGAAGTTCGTCACCTGGGCACGCAAGGACTCCGAGAAGATGAGCAACTGGGAGGCCGGGTTCCACAACTTCTGCCTCAAGGAGAACAAGCGTTTTCTGCCGAGCCGCCAGACGGCGGTGGTGCCGTTGGCGCCTCCGAACGGGGCTCTGTCTCGCTCGCAGCGTTATGGCGGCTCCGCGTATGGCTCTGCAAACCGTGGTGAGCAGGCGGTGGATCACAACATGCAGATGCTCAGGGGAGGACGCGGTGGCTGAAGGACGTGTCCCCCCCGAGGAATCCATGCTCGCCCTGTCCGAGGTCATGGGCATGACGCGCCACGAGATGACCCAGTTCGAGGCGGAAGCCTGGAAGACCATCATGTGCGCGGTGCCGCCGGAGCAGTTCAAGGCCTACCTGCAGCAGCACGTCTTCACCGGCTCCGGCTTCACGCCCAAGCCCAGCGAGGCCGCCAAGATGCTCGGGCTGGCCGCGGACCCCGACACCGCGTATGCGTCGGTGGAGCGCCTGGTGACGCAGTGCGGCCCTTACCAGCAACCGCCGATCTCCGATCCGGTGCTGGTGAGCGCCATCCAGCACATGGGCGGATGGCTCAACGTGTGCGAGCAGTGGCCCGCCCCGACCGAGAGCTTCGCCGTCAAGGCGATGCGAGAGCGCTTCGCCGCGTGCTTCAACCAGGCCATGGTGGCCGTGAACATCCGCGGCGAGCTGCCCAAGCAGCCGCTCATGAGCCTGACCAGCAAACGCGAACTGCCGTCGGAGCGCATTGCCCACCAGCCCACCGCTCGCCTGGCGGCCCCATCTCCGCGGCCCGCGGACTCCTCCGAGGACCAGTCGGCCGCACCCTTGCCCTCCCGGGCCCAACGCTACGGACCACTCCATTGAGCCCCGAAGAACTCCCTCAAATCAAGGCCGAAGCCCTGCCGCGGCTCGTGCGCATCTGCGTCATGCAGTCCATCACCATCGTGGTGCTGATCATTCTCCTCGGCGTGTCCATGGTGATGGGCATGGCCAAGCGGCCGCAGCTGCTGGGGATCACCGAGTCGGGTCGGGTGGTCCCGCTCGTGCCGCTGGACAAACCCTACGTGAGCGACTCCCGGGTGCTCGGCTTCGCCGACGAGTGCACTCGCCAGGCGTTCTCGCACGACTTCGTGAACTTCCGCCTCACGCAGGCAGAAGCGGGCCAGTGCTTCACGGCCTCCGGTGCTGAGAGCTTCGCCCGCGCGATGGCGCCCCTGCTGGAAGACCTGGAGCAGCGGCGCATGGTGATGTCCATCACCCCCATTGCGCCCCCCACGGTGGTGCGCACCTTCAAGCGCGGTGGCGAGGTTTACAGCTGGGCGGTGCAGTCCGTGATCACCCTGAACCGGGAGGGCACACGCGAGCGCATGACCCCGACCAGCTATGTCGTGGATCTGGTCATCGAGCGTGTGCCGCTGGAGGAGTCGGTGCGCGGCATCAGCGTGGCCCAGATCAACATGCGCCCGGGTGGCGCCAAGAGCTGAAAGGCGGAGGTTTCAAAGCGATGAACGCACAAGCGCACGTGAGCGCCACCATGCTCCAGGGGCTCCCCGCGAGCAGCAAGGAACTGCTGTTCCTGCGTGCCGTGGACGAGGAACTGGCCAGCGTGAAGGAAAGCCATCCCGCCTGGTACGCCGACTACGAGGACATCGACCCGTTCACCGCCGACCGGGACCTGGTGGAGCACCTGCTGCAGACGGCGCCCGACGGATACACCCGCGGCTTGATCACCGGGATGTTGCTCATTCGCCAGCAGATCGCCGCGATTTCCGGAAGGGGCTTCTGATGCGCGCACGCCATCTGGTGACCTTCGTGGCCCTGGCGCTGGCCGCTGGCGGGCCCTTCGCTCAAACGGGCATCAGCCGATCGGCGGCGTCGCCCGCCGGCGCGGTACCCGCCACGCCTGCTCCCGTGCAGGCGGCCCCCGCTCCGGTGTTGCCCGCCTCGGCGCCCTCCCAGCAGCCGGCCAGCATGATGCCCGCGCCCATTGGCAGCGGTGGTGGCGCTGCGCCCATGCCGGGTGGCCCGCTACCCGGTGCCGCAGCTCCGAAGCCGCTGGACCTGACTAAGGAGGCGCTGGACCGCACCGCGCCTCTGACGGCCGATGAGATCCTGCAGCTGCGCAAGGAACTGGTGAAGCGCAGCCAGGCGGCGCAGCAGCCGCTGGTGCCCGTGGCCAAGCCGACCCGCCGCGTTGTGCGTCTGGACCTGAGCCCCGGGGCTTCGCCGGAAGTGGTTCGCACGGCTTTCGCGCAGGGCACCGTCGTGTCGTTCGTCGACGCAGCGGGCCGCCCGTGGCCGGTGCTCACCGCGGACAACTACAACCCCGAAGGCTTCGACCAAGCGCTCTTCGGCACCAGTGCCGTATCCATCGGCGTGAAGAAAGAGGGCTCGCGCGCGGGCAGCGTGGCCGTTCTTCTCGAGGGACTGAACACGCCCATCACCTTTTCGATGGTCACCGGCCAACAGGAAGTGGACTACACGGTCGAAATGCAGCTGCCCCGGTACCTGCCCGGCGCGCCGGCACCCGTCGGAGCGGTGGAGCAGATGAAGTCGCTCGGCGCTGCCGACCTCATGAACTACTTGCTGAACACCCCGCCACGGGAGGCGCGGCAGCTGGTGTCCGACAGCCCCAACGTGACGGCCTGGCAAATCTCCGCCGAGCGAATGATCGTGCGCACCGATGCACTGGTTGCCGCGCCCGCGTGGCAGCGTAGGCAGTCCTCCACCAGCGGGGTGAACGTGTACGACCTGCCGATCACGCCCGCGCTCGTGGTGAGCGCGCAAAGCCAGCTCATGACAGTGCGCCTGAGTGGGTTCATCGGAACGAAGGAGCAGCGCTGATGACGCAGCAGATCATCGAGCCCACCGAAGTGGCAGGCGAGAGCATGGAAGTGGCCGGCGGCGAGGCGCCGCAAACGGGCAAGCGCAGCTTCGATCCGTCCTTCAAGCGCAACATGAAGATCCTGGGTGGGATCTTCGGCCTGTGCATCGCGGCGGTGCTGTTCGTCGTGCTGCGAGGCGGCCCCAAGGCGCAGCCGCAGGGACCAGAGTCGAATCTCACGCTCGGAACCACTCAGCGGCAGCAGGTGGACGGCGTCACACCCGACATGGCGCAGAAGCTCGAGCGCAAGCAGCTGGAGGAGGCTGCCGCTGCCAAGAGCCGCGGGGAGACCTACATCCCGCCCGACACGGTGGGCTCCGTGCAGCCGGTGCAGCCCGGCGGCGCTGGCGGAGCGGGCCCGTCGTCCTACGCCGTCGGTGCCGCCCCGGTGAACGCGTACGCGGCGAACAGTCCGGAGGACCAGACCCGGCGCGAAGGTCTTGCGCGGCAACTGGAAGCCATGCTGCGTGACACGTCGACGTCCGGCGCCATCCGCCAGCGCGTGCAGATGGACGCACCGGCCGCCGGAACGGGCCAGGCGACTGCTCAGGCCACCGCCACTTCGGTGTCCGGCGCTGGTGCAGCGCCGCCGGCCAAGCGCGAGGTGGTGGGCGGGCTCACGGTCCACGCCGGCGAACTCACGAGCGACCTGAATATTCCGGCGAACGCGACCGGCTTTGCGACCGGTCGTATCACTGCGGGCCCGGCCGCCGGCGCGTTCCTGACCGGGACGGCCAGGGTGGTCGACGAGGCGCTGGAGATCACCTTCTCCAAGATGCGCCTGAACGGGAAGGTCTACTCCGTCGACGCGAAGGTGCTGGACGTGACCACCGCGGGCGCCGCGATCGCCGGCAACGTCGATCGCCGCATCCTGCAGCGCTACGTCTACCCGATCACCCTGGCCATGGCCCAGGGCTTCTACACCGCCAAGTCGCAGACCGGCACCACCGTAGTCGTGGTCGGCGGTTCAGGCTCCGCAGCGACCGGTCTGCAGCAGCCGGCGCCGACCACGGAACAGGCCGTCGCTGCCGGCGTCTCCAAGGGCCTGGAACTCGGCTCGGCCGAGGTGCAGCGCCAGGCGCAGGTGCCCATCGTGGTCAGCCGCAGCCGAGGCGTGCCGGTGGGGCTGCTGTTCAACGCCGCTGTCACGGAGGACCAATGAGCCAGACGCATGACAGTCCGGTGGCCGACGACGACGGCACGCATGACGATCCGTGGGGTACGTTGAACGCCACGCGCCAGACGAGCGCGACGGAGAACTTGGGCGCGGCCGGCGGGGAGCCGTTCCATGATGGGGAGCACGTCGTCGATACGACCGCGACGGAAGTGCCCACGCCTGCCAAGAATTCGATCGTGCCGAAGCTCGTGATCGGGCTGGTGATGGTCGCGGTGCTGGGGGCCACCGGCAGCGGCCTGTACAAGCTGTACCGCGGGATGTTTCCCCCACCGGAGATCGCCGCGGCGGAGCCGCAGGTGGAGGTCCCGCGGCAGCCGCCCTCCGCGGCTGCCGCTCTTCCCGGCGTCGCGCAGCCTGCCGGCGTTGCCAGCACGATCGGAGCTGCGCCGGCTACTCCGCAGATCGATCCCACGGCGGTGGCGGCCGCGCCTTCTGCGGCCACGGTGGCGAGCACGCCCTCCCTGGTGGCGCCTGCTGCGAAGCCAGTGGATGCGCCAGTCGTGGCGGCGCCGAAGGCGAGCACTGCCGCACCGGTTGCCACGCCGCCAGCGGCGGCGGAGCCGCTCGCAGTTGCCGAGGCAAAGCCCGCCCACCAGGCTGCTGCGCTGCGGGCCTCCAAGCCGCACACCGCGCCGAAGCCCGGCCGCGCAGCGACTCAGGTTGCGAGCAGCCAGCACGTGAAGGCGAAGCCCGCAAGGCGCGCCGCGCCGGCGACGAGCACGCCGCCTGATGTGGCGTCTGACGTGGAGCAGTCGGCGTCAGCCGTACTCGTGGGCTACCGCGTCGAGTCGATCGAGCCGCGCTTCGGAGAGCACCAGAACGCGTGGGTACGCCGCCGTGATGGCCGCCTCGTGGTCCTGAGCGCCGGTGACGCGTTCGAGGGTGGCCGCGTCACGAGGGTCGATGGCGCTGCCTTCCAGGTGCAGACCACCAATGGGGTGATTCGGTAGTGCCTGACATCTCCAGCTCGCTCAACGGGTTTCGGGCCCTCTCGGACAACCTGATCCCGTTCCTGCTTACGTCTGCCTCTGTGGTGGCGGGGCTGGTGATGATCTACACGGCCATCCGCAAGCTCTACTCGCTGGGCAAGCAGGGTCACTACAACGCGCAAGGCCCGACGATGTTCGGCATCGGGGCGCAACTGCTCCTGGGCGGGCTGATGTTGCGCCTCGGCGCAACCATGCAAGACGTCTCCGTGATGCTGTTCGGCTCGCAGATCCAGGACATCCGGGGCGTGATGGCGTACGCGCCGCTGCCGGCGCAGGCGGGCTTCTGGAAGCAGGTGCTCGAGGTGGTGCTGCTGTGGGTGCTGATGCTCGGATGGATGGGCGCATTCCAGGGGCTTCTGCTTTGGCACAAGGGCGCGCGCGGCGGCGATTCGGGACAGAGCGGCGACTACTACTGGCGCGGCTTCTGGCACATCTTGGGTGGAGCAGCGGCGGTGAACCTGACCGGGATGCTCCAGAGTTTTTTCGGCAAATAGGGCGAAGGGCCCGCAACTTGTAGGAGAGAGGGAATGAAACACACCATCAACCGCATCCGCCTGTCGGTGTTCGCCGCCACGGCGCACGCTGTCGCATCGCCGGCGACCCCGACGCGCGCCTCTGCGCGCATCGGCTTCATGCTGGGCACGATCGTGGGCCCGAGTCTCGCCGGCGCGCAGGGCTTCATCACCGGGTTCCAGAACCTCAACTCGCTGGGCAGCCAGGTCGTGGCGCTTCTGACGGTCATCGGCCTCGTCGGCGGGCTGGGCATGATCCTGGGCGGCCTGTTCTCGGCCTACAAGAAGTACGACAACCGCGGGGGCGACGACGGCGGCTGGGGCAAGATCGCCGTCCAGATCGGCGCGGGCGGCCTGGGCATGGCGCTCGGGTGGGTGGGCACGAACGTGGTGGCGACGATGGGCGGCAGCGCCAGCGACATCGGCAAGTCCCTGCGGTAGCGCAACGTGTCGTTCCGCCTGGACGCCGAAATCGGTAGCGCCTGCGCCTCAGCGCGCGCGCTACTTGGCCGGGGAAGCGCTGCCCGCCGCGGCGCCTCCGCGACCGCCGGGCGGCTGCACATGTTCTCGCCCGCACTCTCCTGCCGCGTCGCGGCCTCGTCCCTCGTGGGCGCGGCCTGCGCCGCTGCGCGGGCCGTGCAGCGCAAGGACCGTCATCCTGCCAAACAGCCGCGGCCCGAACCGGCCGCGAGGGGAGAGGTGCGGTGAGCAAGCTTCAGCTGGGCGTCATCCGTGACGAGCGCTATTACCGTGCGAACAACGCACAACGCGAGCGCGCCGATGCGGAGTACCGCGCGCGCCGGCCGGCGTCGATGGCGGCCGGGAAGTACCGGTGCATCTACTGCGGCCACGAATCGCAGAAGCACAACGAGTGCCATCACATGGATGGCAACCATGCGAACAACGCGCCCGATAACCACAAGGTGGTGGACACGCTGTGCCACGCGTATCACCACCTCGGCCAGCGCGCCGCCAGCGAGCGCTTCGCGGCGGACAACCTGGGTGACCGCACGATCCTGGCGGCCATCCCGGAGATCTCGGCGGAGGACCTGAACCTGCTGCAGCGCATCGCAGGCGTTGCCCTGCTGGACCCGAAGGAAGCCCCGATGGCCAAGCAGGTGCTGCAGACCCTGGCCAAGCGGCACCGCCCGGTCGGTGAGGCATTCGGCACCTTCCTGCCTGGCGACTTCGCCGCGGCGATGGTGCGGCTGGACGAGGAAGCCTACCAGCACCGGGGCACCACGATGGGCAAGCTGCGCATGCTCTTTCACGAGGACTTCCTCAGAAAGCAGGGCGAGAAGTTCAAGGACGATTACCCGGCGTTGCCGGTACAGACGTGGGAAAGGATCGCGGCAGATGCTGAAGTTCCCGGCGCGCGCGGCGCAGCCTGAGCAGGAGGAGCCTCTCACGCGCGGGCGCCTGCCTCGGTTCGGCGTGGCTCTGTTCGACGAGTCGCGGCAGTCCGGGTGGGCCTGCCTGGTGGACATGCAGCCGTTTCGCTTCCGGCAGCCGCAGGACCTGCCCAACGACTGCGTGTGGGTGTGCTCCGCCACGGGTACGGATTTCCGTCCGTGGGCGCAACTGGCCCACATTCGCTCCGCCGACTACGTGAGCAAGCTGCACTACCTGGCGCACGACTACGGCCTGCGGGTCGAGGGCGAAGGCAAGTTCGGCCAGCTCGCGCAGCAGGCCTGCGCGCAACTGGCGCCCACGATTCACCGAACCATGGTGATTGCCTCGCAGGTGTACGGCTGGACCGATCCGTCCACGATGCTGCGCGGCGTCAGTCTGACCGAGGACATCCGCAAGTGCCTCGTGGCGCCGCCGGCGCCGCGCAACTTCATGCGCGGAATGTTGCAAAGCGCCTACCAGAGCTACTCCAAGCCGGTAGTGCACGCCTTCAACCGCGCCTCCGGTCCCGAGATCACGATCACGATGCGCTACAACCGCCTGGAGTACGCGAAGAGGCTGTTGGCGCAACAGATTCCCGATGGGCACTGGACCTGCGTGTCCGACAGCGCTGGCTATCCGCTGGACAAAGCCCTCGACCCCGCATATCCGTCGCTGGTCACCGCCACGGTGGAATTCGTCGGCAAGGACGCGGAGATCAGCGACCTGTGCGCCTTCGGCGCCGACGCGAGCCGCGGGATGCTGCGATCCCACATTAGCCAGCCAGAGCTGCAGTGGTTGTCCAAGCATGCCCGCATCCACATCACCAGCGCCCACGTGGCGGCCACGGGCAAACCGTTGCCTTCCAATGCGCAGCTGCCCGAGCTGCTGACCTCCGACCCGCTGTTCTCGCTGTCGGTGCCGGCAGGGCTGGTAGCCGAAGCGCACTGGAAGGCGATCGGCACGCCCACCTACAACCCGCGCGCCGCGTCGGGCGACAAGCGCGAGTTCAGCAGCTGGGCTGTGTGGCTGCGCGCGCACGATCGCGCCTTTTCCTTCGAGCTGGCGATGGCCGCTCACCAGGCGGGCTTCCGGGTGCTGGGATACGGCAACGGAGCGGCCACGGTGAGGGTCGAGAAGGAGCGGCTGCCGCAGCTGCTGGATTTCTGCATGGAAAACGAAATCGCGCACCCGGCGTTCCGGTCCATCTTCCAGGACCATGGACTCTGTGCCGACGAATAAGGTGTACCGCATGGCGAACTCTCCTGTCCTGGACCCGGTGGCGCTCGTTCTGAACATGTGCCGGCGCGTGACGCTGATGGAGCCCATCGTGGCCCGGTTCGACGCCCTGCCCATGCTCGATCCCGTCGAGCGGGTGAAGACCTCCGCGCGCGTCGTCATGGAGGCTGCGCAGACCCATGACTACCTGCGGGACTGGGCCGTGAACAACAATGTGGTGGCGGCGCTGCAGCAGCTCGCCACCGAGCGGGCGAAGGGCTTCGTGGAACTGCCGCAACTGCAGATGGACCTGCCCGCGTCGGTGCAACAGGCCCGTGAGGGGGGGCACTGATGATCGACGCGATCGAGCGAGCACTGCTCGCAGTGACTTCGCTGCTGCTAGGCGGCGACGCCGACGGCCTCTGCCAGCTGCGCGCACCCGTCGACGAAACCACGCTGGTGACGGACCGCAACAGCCTTCTGACGGTGTACCGGGTGGTGGGTTCGCGTCGCCACATTGGCCAGCAGGAGTTCGACGCGCAGGCGCGAGGGCTGTGCGCAGCCCTCACGAACCTGCTCAAGGCCGGCCAGGGCGGCAGGCAGCACAGCGTGATGTTCGGGTTTCGTTCCGACCCCAAGGGTAGCGAGCAGCTCCTGAAGGAAGTGCTGGGCCCGGCGCTGCAGACCGCACGGCGCCTTGGGGCGGATGCGGGGTTCCTGTTCAACGATCGCCTGGCGGCCATGGGCCCGGCCTGCGTTGAGGAGCTGGCCGTCTTCGGCGTGTACACGCACACGGCAGGGCTGAGCCCAAACGAGATGCAACGCTGGCTGCTGCAGCGCAAGGAGCAGGGCCTGGCCATGGCGAAAGCTGGCGTGGTGCTGGACCCCATGCTCACCCAGACCCCGTATGGGCCGCCGGGGCTACTGCTTTCTCGCCACAACGCGGCCCTGTCCATGCTGGAGGGCAAGCTCACGGAGGAAGGCGGCGCGGTCAAGATCATGATGGACAGGCTGCCCTGCGGGGAGGCCGTAAGCCTCATGCGGCGTTTTGGCGATGCGGCTGCCCAGGACCAGAAGTGGCGCCCTGAGCTGCTGGGCGACAGGCCGGCCGGTGTGGCAGTGCGTCGCTCCACCGGGGTCAAGGACTTGTCGCTGCCGCTGCGCATCGGCAGGCAATTGGTCACCGAAAAGTTGCGCGAGCACTTTGGCGACGCTGAGATGGTCAAGCGCGGGCGCTACTGGTATGCCACGATCACGATGGAGGTCGCGCCTTCCGAGGACGTCGCTCCGAGCTTTGCCGATCTGGCGAGCGCAGTGGGCACGACCGTTCCCTGGCAAGGCCACTTCGAGCTGACGCCCAACGGCCAGGATTCCAATCAGCTGGAGCGCTTCTTCGCCACCCTGTTCGGCTCGGCCGGGGAGCACAACAGGGCGGTCAAGAAGGGCTTCGACGAGCTCAAGGAGCTCAAGGAGATCGGGGAATACATCGGCGCATTCCGTGCCGTGTTTTCTACCTGGGCCCTCTCCGAGGCGCAGTGCGTGGACAACCTGAGCTTTCTGAAGTCGAAGGTCGAAGGATGGGGCCAGGCGGTGGCCACCAACGAGAGCGGCGCGCCGGCGCCGGCGTTCCTGGCCAGCGTGCCGGGCTTCTCGCGGTCGCTGCCCGCGAAGTACATCGGCGGGCCGCTGTCGGCTTTCACGCGCATGATGCCCGTCTTCCGGGCGTCCTCGATCTGGAAGAGCGGCCAGCTCGTTCCCTTCACCCGGGAAGGGCGTCCCTACCCGATCAATCTCGGCTCACCACTGCAGAACTTCTGGGGCACGCTCGTGTTTGCCCCCACCGGCACGGGCAAGTCGTTCACCATGAACATGCTCAACGCCGGCGTGCTGTTCACCCCCGGCATGACCGAGCTTCCCATGGTGACCGTCATCGACAAGGGCCCCAGCGCCAAGGGCGTCGTGAACCTGGCCAAGGCCCTCTTGCCACCACACCTCGCGCAGCAGGTGGTCTACTGGCGCCCGACGCCCAACGACGTCGGCTACTGCGTCAACCCCTTCGACACGCAGCTCGGATGTGACAAGCCCCTGCAGGCCGATCGCGACTTCCTCTCGGCGCTCCTGGGCGGGATCGCCCCAAACCTGGGAAGCGAAGGAGGCAAGTTCATCGGCATGGTGGTCGACGTGGCGTACGAGACGTTCGGCCGCACCTCGAAGGATGCGAAGCGCTGGCAGTGGAACACCGCCCGCGCGCTGAGCGAGAAGCTCGCGTCCGTGGGCATCGAGTTCCGTGAGGATCGTGCGCCGCGTGTGTGGGACGTCGTCGACGCCTTCCTCGATCGCGGCATGTACGAGGAGGCCGGGGACGCGCAGTTGCATGCGGTCCCGCTGCTGCCGGACCTGCCTCGGGTGTTGCAGGACCGGCGCATCACCGACGTCTACGGTACCGCACCCACGCCGAGCGGCGAGAAGATGCTCGACGTCTTTAGTCGCAACGTGATCGCGGCCTCGGGCGAATACAAGCTGTTCTCGGGGGTCACGCGTCACAAGTCCGATGCCCGCTTCGTGGTGGTGGACATCGAAGGCCTGGCGTCCGCGAGCATCTCCGAAGAGGGCCGCAGGCGGTTCGGCCTGATGATGCTGTTCGCCAGGCGCTTGGGAGCGCGTAACTTCTTCCTGCATCCGGACGACATGGCGCAGGTCTGTCCCCCGAAATACCTGCCTTACCACCAGGCCCGGATCCAAAAGATCCGCGAGCAGCTGAAGTTCCTGGAGTACGACGAGGTGCACAACGCCAAAGGCATCGGCTCCGTGCAGGACCTGCTTCAAAAGGATGCGCGCGAAGGCCGAAAGTACAACGTGGTGGGCATCCTGTCCAGCCAGGACCTGGACGACTTCCCCGTCGACCTGGTGAAGAACTGCTACAACTTCTTCATCATGGGCGCGGGCAATGACAAGGCCGCACGCGAGCTGCAGGAGACGTTCAACCTGAGCGACTCGGAGCTGCAGACGATCATGGCGGAGTGCACCAGCCCCGGCAAGTTCTTCGGGATGTTCCGCACCAACCGGGGCATGTTGTCGCAGCTGCTGCACACGAAGGTCGGACCCATCGAGCACTGGGCGTACACGACCACCGCCGAGGACATGAATCTGCGGGACGCAATGTACGACCAGTTCGGCGTGAAGGGGTCCTTGGCCTTCCTGGCGCACCGCTTCCCGCGAGGTAGCTGCAGGCAGCTGCTCGAGCAAATGCGCAACGCCATGGGCTCCAGCGCGGTTGTGGACGGCAAGGGCATCACCGAGGCGCTGCTCAAGCAGCTTCGGCCCCAGGCGGAGGAGTTCCTGGCAGCTGCCCTCAGCTGACGGGCTCCTGGTTGCGCTCCGCGATCGGAGTGGGCGGTGCATGCGGCGAAAGCGCCTGCAGGGCGGCGTCGCGCTCCTTGGCGTAGGCCGGGCGGTAGACGTCGGCCAAGAGGTCCCGCCGCGCCGCCCGTGTTGCCGCGCTCCTCCAACCGGCGTCGTAGCTGAGGGCCTGCGCAAAGGTCGGACGCAGAGTGGTCTCCCCTCGCAGGATGCTTGCCGCCTGGCGCATCAGGAGCGCGTCGGTGGCGGCGAACTCAGCGCGCACGTCCTGCGGGTCCGCATCGACAACCGCGTCACGGTCGGCCTCCAGTCGCTGCGCAGCGCGTTCCAGGGCGTTGATCATGTCCCGGGCGTCCCCGCCCTCCGGTTGCTGCGTCGGCGCAGCCGCGGTGAGGACCACCCGCACTTGCCGGATGGGGGCGGCAATGGCGAACTGCTGCTGCTGCGCATAGATCACGGCCTGGCCAGACTGGCCCAGCGCCTCGAGGTCGTCGGCGCAGATCCAACCGAGGGCGATCTCGGCGGGCTTGTCGCTCGGCACGCCGCGCTTGAGCGCCTGCACAGCCTCGCTCACCACGCCCCGGTAGGCAGGCAAGCCCGACGGCCCGGCGCCAGGTTGCATGTAGCCGAAGGTCACGCGCTCCACGCCAGCCCGCGTCGCTGCTTCGACCAAGGCCTGCACGCAGGGGCCTGGCAGTGTGTAGTCGGGGCAGTGTCTTGGTTCCATGCGAATTGTTGAGCGCGGTGAGGGGATTTGAATACGGGTTGCGCGCCGGGTACATTGCACTTATTGAAGTCTGTACCGGAATACTGATGCAAACCGTAGCCGATTCTGCCGACATCACCAAACAGGTGTGGCAGATCATCGACAAGCTTCCGCAGCGCGAGGCGATCCTGGAGGGTGACGCGCGCTTTTGGGTGCAGGAAGTCGTCGCGGCTTACGGTGACCTGGCGATCTGGCACGCGATACGCGCCGGCGGATTCGGGGGTTCCCAGATCGGCGCGCTCGTGAGAAACCACAACGGGCAGCGTGCCGACCATGAGGCGTCGGCCCACAACATCGTGGAAGGCGCCCTGCTGCGCCGGCTGCCCGACGAGCCCAATGGGCACATGCGCCGCGGCACGGCCATGGAGGAGCGCCACCGCCCCTGGTTCTACGAGAAGCACAACGCCCAGCGCGACGCGCAGGGCTTCACGATCCTGTCGAAGAACACCGGTCCGTGTCCCTGGATGCGCTACTCGCCCGACGATCTCGTGTTCATGCCCACCCAAGCGGGGCGGGAGCGCTGGCTGATCGACTTCAAGGCGCCATCGGTGGTCGACCAGTCGGAGGCCGTCTCGTTCCAGTACGTGTGCCAGCTGCACATGGGCCGCCTCGTGTGCGAGCACAACGGCGTGGGCATCGACGGATTGCTGCTGTCGCAGTTCGACTGGGCCAACTGGCAGCTCAAGGACGATGTGGTCGGCTACCTGCCGGAGCTGGATTCGATGATCACGGCGGCCGGCGACTACTACTGGGACTTCGTGCTGCGGGGGCAGGTCCCTCCCTACGTGCACAAGGAGCGGCTGGATGTCGATGTGGTCCCCGAGACCGTGCGCGAGGCAGCCGGCCGCCTGGCTCGCCTGAAGGCGATCGCATCCGCTCTGGAAAAGAAGATCGAGGCGGTGGAGCAGGCCGTCAAGCCCGCCCTCGAGAAGCTGAAGTTCGGGGGCGCCAGGTTGCCCCTGAACGGGATCTCGTTTTCGGCCGTGCCGAAGCCCGACGAGGACAAGATCCGGGCCCAAGTGCCGGAAGCGGTCCTCGCTGCGGTGCCCCTCATCGGCGGGCGCAAGCGCTACGACGACGAGAAGATGGTCAAGAAGCTGCGCGAGCTCGAAGTGGACATGACGCAGTTCGTCAAGCCCGCGAGCATGGACAACGACGTCCTCTATGGCGCGCTGTGCGCCCACGGTTTCGACGCAGACGCCCTGATGGGCGAGCAGGTGCGCGGCACCGTGGACAAGAAGCTCACCGCGGAAGCCATCGAGTGGGTCGAGCGCGAGTTCGCCGACTTGATCCAGGCTCCCGCCCAAACGTCCGCCATCGAAGAAGCCGGTGGCGCCCAGAACGATCGCGATGGACACGAAACGCAGCGCCAAGTCCCGCGGTCCGTAGTCGCGTAGCGCTGCGTTCCTGTCACACCTATTCACTAGGAGATCACCATGGGTATCAAGCACAACGAACAGTCCGGCAACGGCCTCGTCTTCCTGAACATCGACGCCAAGCACGGCGTCCTGACCCAGAAGGGCACGGCGCTCCCGGGCGCCTCGGTCGAGGGCCTGCTGACCAAGTTCCAGATCCGCCCGGAGAAGTTCGAGCACAACGGCCAGACGATCCACAAGGACACGATCGCGCTGCGCATGGTGGACACCACCCCGGGCGAGCCGGACATCTCCCTGAACTTCACCATCGCCTCCGGCGGCGACGGCGCCGACGTGCAGGGCGACGCCGCCTACCAGGCGCTGCGCACGCTGGCCAAGCTGAACGCGGCCGACCTCTCGCTGCCGATCGAGATCAAGCCCTGGAGCGTGCAGAAGGGCCAGCGCTTCGGCGACGGCGTGGCCGACCGCGACATGACCGGCGTGGCGGTCAAGCAGGGCGGCCAGTCCCTGAAGGACGACTACGGCAACGGCGTCACCGAGCTGCCCGAGCTCAAGACGGTGCTGGGTGCCAACGGCAAGCCGGTGATCGTGCAGGGCAAGGAACTGAAGGACCGCAGCGAATGGAACGCGATCCTGGACAGCCTGCTCGAGCAGATCGCCGCCAAGCTGCCGGCCATGCAGCAGTCGCAGCAGCAGGCGAACGGCGCCGGCGAGGACATCGATGCCGACGCCGCGGCCGCCGCGGCCGAGGCCGCCGCCCGCCAGCCGCAGCCGGCCGCCCAGCCCGCCGCCGCCAACCGGCCCGGCATGCGCCAGCGCGCCTGATGCCCGTAGACAGCTTCTGATCGAGAGCTGAGAGGGGCCTGTTCCAGCAGGCCCCTTCTTTTTCAGAGGGCTCCGGCGGCCGGAGCCCTGCGAAAAAGAACCCGGAGGCTCCATGCACCCCTTTGCCACGCACGCGGTGATCCTCGACGGAGAGGACGCGATGCGCACCATCGCACATCACCTGGTGGACCAGTCCATCTGGTTTGCGGTCACCCCCTTGCCCGACGACCAGTGGGAGCTGGAGGTCAAGGAGGGGGAGCAGCACCGTGTGCAGCTCGACGCGGCGAAGCTCCCGAAGCCGCGGCCCATGACGCAATCCTGTGCGGAGCAACTCACTGTTCGCGCCAGCGCGTGGGACAAGCTGGCCCGGGCCTTCATCGAGCACTGGTCATCGCACGCGCTGGACGGCGGCGTGGACGGTCTCGTCGGCCTCGTCGAACGCCTCTCCAAGGAACACCCCTCCCGTGCCTCGCACGTGCACTTCGGTGGATGGGAGCTGCGGCGAAAGGAGGGTGCCTCGCAGTATCTCTACGCAAGCCGCCCGGACAAGCAGGGGGAGATCCACCTGAAGGCGGCTGCCGACGGGTTCGTGGTCGACGTGTGGACGAAAGGCGCAGGCGAGGTCGTGGCGAGCACCGCTGCGGCCTACACCGACCTGGGCGAGAACCCGGACATGCCGGACCTGCGCAGGTTCGGGGACCTGGCGGTGGGCGACTGGTTTTTCGACGGCGACAGCGGCGAGGAGTACGTGAAGTCCGGCAACGGCAGCGCGCGGTTCCTCACCGGAGGTGACGCCTTCGAGGGCAGCGAAGCCACGTTCCAGCCTGGCGAGGTCGTCGACCGCATCGGGGTGGCCTGCACCTTCGGTCAACTGGAGGAGGGCGCGCTCTTCTTCGACCACGCGCGCGGCAGCCGTTTCGTCAAGGGCGAGCGAGACACCGCCCGACACGCCGCCCAGCCGCCCGACGCGCTGGGGCGCGCCGCCGGGTGGTCGGACACCGACCCGGTCGTGCGGCTCATTTCTCGCGACCGCGGCGCTGAAGCGCCCGCGGACCGTCCCCGGGAGCGCTGATGGCGCTACGGCGACCGTCCCACCGAACCGAACCGCCGGCGTGCGATGCCGGCACCGCAATGCACCTGGGAGTACCTGAATGAGCACCATCAAGTGGATCGACCTGCGGGACAACGTCGACAAGGCCCGACTGAAGATCGGCACGATCAACAGCGACGACGGTCGCCAGCGGCGCATCCTGTTCATCGTGGGCCTGGACGGCAAGTCGGGCCGTTGGCAGGCGGCGATCGACAAGCTGGGGTTCATCGCCTCCCCGAAGGGCAAGTACCTGGTGCGCCAGGTGCTGGAAGGCGAAAAGCTCAAGCCGGCGAACTTCCACGCGGTCTGGCCGAATGCCACGCTGGCCGAACTGCCGGCCGAGCAGGTGCACCTGGATCTGGCGGCCACGCGCCGGGCGCGCGAGACAGCTGCGCCGCGCACGGAGGAGGAGTCCAACGCGGCGCAGCAGTTCGGTGTCGTGACGCGCCTGGGCCGCAACGCCGAGGGTGATGAGGTCTTCGACTGCGCCGCCGGCCGGTTCCTTCAGCAGGGCGAGAAGCGCGTGTTCGAAAGCCGTGTGCTTGTGCCCGCGATGTTCTTGCGGGCGCCCGACCAGGCCAACCTGGACACCTGCGCGGACGGCTTCGTGCAGGCGATGCTGCAAGGCGAGGTCCAGCACAGCGATGACCTGGACCGCTTCATCAAGGCCGTGACGGACCGCGACGGTCCTCACGAGCCCGCCATGTACGACCGCATGGCCGAAGTCGTCGACGCGGCCATGGTGCGATTCCTCAACGGCTCCTACGAGACGGCGCAGGACGCCTACGGCGACGCCAACCGCCTGTACGACTACCTGCCGCCGTACCGCGGCGCCGGCCGCGGCCAGGCGGCGATGCCGTTGCCGATGGCCGTGATCGCACAGCGCCTGCTGGGGGACACGGAAGGCAAGCGGGTGCTGGTGCCCAACGCCTTTGACGGCGCCGCCTTCGCGTTCCTGGCCAAGGGCAGCGACATCCACGCGTTCCGCGGCGACAAGGACCTGTCTGCGCATGTGGGCGGTGTCCGCGAGGACGAGGTGACCTGGGCCGACCGGTTCGACCCTGTCGCCCACCAGGGCGCGGAGGCACTGTTCTTCAACGCCGACCCGTTGCTGGACCCCGACGGCAGCCGCCGCGACTACCGCGAGGCGCTCGCCGCCCTGCGTGCCCTGGGCCGCGGCGGGCGGGCCGTGCTGGTGCTAGCCGGAGACAGCGCCCGCAACCCCGGCGAGCTGTCGCCCGAGTCGCGACGCTTCTTCGAAGCCCTGGGACGGCGCTTCGACGTCGAGGCGGCCGTGGAACTGGGCGCGGAGCTCACGGGCAAGTTGGGCACGCACGCGCCGCTGCGGCTGGTGGCGCTGCGCAACCGGCCGGCCACCGCCACCTCCAAGCGGGTCGAGAAACTGGAGGTCCTGCACAGCTGGGATGAACTCAAGGCTTCGGTCGACGAGGCGATCGTCAGCATCGACCTGCGCGAAGCCGAGAGCGAGGCCATCGACGTCGAGCGGGTTGCGCGCGAGAACGAGTTCCAGCGCCCCTACATCGCCTTCTCCAAGGTCGGCGAGGCGCGCACCATGGTGCCCAAGAACCTGCAGGCGCCGCTGCAGTACGCCCTGTCCAAGCTGGAGCAGCAGCACGGCCCGATCGACACCTTCGTGGAGACGCAGCTCGGTTTCGGGCCGAACACCATGGGCGACCGCTTCTCCCCGGAGCAGGTGGACGCGATCGGCCTGGGGATCGCACGGATGCTCGCGGGCCGCGGGATCATCGTTGGCGACGAGACCGGAATCGGGAAGGGCCGAGTGCTCTCGGCACTCGCTACCTGGGCTGAGAAGCAGGAGCGCGACGTCATCTTCGTGACCGACCGGGCCAACCTGTTCTCCGACCTGGTGCGCGATCTGCGCGACATCGAGGAGTGGGGGCGTTTCCGCCCCTTCGTGATGAACGCCGACGGCGTGCTGATGGACGTCTTCACCAACCAGGTCCTTCAGCAAGGCACGCCCGCCAAGGTGATGCACGAGGTGCTGGAGCAGAACAAGACGCTGCGGGATCTGGGCTGCAACATCTGCTTCGCCACCTACTCGCAGATCTCCGGGGAGGACTCGCCCAAGGCGGACTGGTTGCTGCAGCGCGCTGAGCAGGCGCTGGTGATCGTCGACGAGGCTCACGTGGCAGCCGGCTCCGACAGCAACACCTCCCGGGTGGTCACCGACCTGGTGAACCGCGCGTGGGCGGTGGCCTATTCCAGCGCCACCTGGGCCAAGTCCAGCGAGAACCTGCACGTGTACGGGCGCGCGTTTTCCGAGACCATCAACGTCGGCTCGCTGGCCGCCACCATGAAGACCGGCGGCGAGCCGTTCTCCGAGGTGTTCAGCTCCATGCTGGCCCGTGACGGGGCATTCATTCGCCGCGAGCACGACCTCTCGAAGATCGAGTTCGTCGTGGAGGTGGACGACTCGCGCAAGGAGCGCAACTCGGAGCTTTCCGACAAGGTGGCCGAGATCCTCTCGGCAATGACCTTCGTGGCCGGTGACATCAACAAGATGCTGGTGCGGCTCAACGGCGATGTCGTGGCCGACCTGCGGCGCGCGCGCCAGGCTCGCACCTCGCTGGACGTGCACTCGCTGCGCGCCCGCGGCCGCCGGCGCCGTGGTGGTGAGGACCCCCAGGACGCTCAGCCCGAGGCCGGCACTGCCCCGCAGCAGCCCGAAGGTGATCTGCAGGGCGAGGAGGCGGAGGCCGCGCGCGCCACGGGCGCCAACCATGGCTTCATCCTCAAGAGTCACTTCGGCTCCGGCTCGGTGCTCTACCAGGTGATGCGCCGCTTCCTGGCGGTGCTCAACGCCGACCACGTCTCGGAGCTTGCGCTGCGCGCGGTGGAGCAGAACCGCAAGCCCGTCATCGTGTTCGAAGACACGGGTGAGGCCTTCGTCAAGCGTCTGATCGAAAAGGAGATCATCCCCGGCATCGACGGCGAGCGGGACCTCATGCCCGAGGAAATCCGGCCGCCCACCATCCGGGATCTGCTGCGCCACGTGATGAAGCGCATGGGCGTGATCACCAAGTCGGTGGCTACGGAGGAGGTGGCGCTCTCTGCGGCCGAACGCCGCCAGGCCGCCACCGACCGCGCCGAGGAGGAGGTCGACATCGAAGACGTGGTGAACGCCACCGACGAAGCCGCCGCGAGGGGCATGGTCATGACGGTCCTGGACCTGCCGGGCCTGACTCCCGAACAGCAGGACGACTACCGCAAGGGCATGGAGCGGATCATGAAGATGATCGAGGAGTTGCCGCCCCTGCCGCTGAACGCAATCGACGTGGTGATGATGCGCCTGGCCGACGCGGGCCTGAAGGTGGGCGAGATCTCAGGGCGCAAGCTTCGCCTGGTGCCGCCGCAGGAAGCCTGGCAAATGCCGGTGGATGCCCTCGGCTGGGAAGAGGGCATCAAGTGCAAGATCGAGCAGCGCGACACCAAGAAGACGGCCGTGAACCGCACGGTGTACGGCTTCAACAACGGCGAGCTGGATGCGGTGTGCATCAACCGGTCGGCGGCCACCGGCCTGTCGCTGCACGCCTCGCCGCGCTTCGACGATACCCGCCGGCGCGAGCTGGTGGAGATGCAGATTCCGGAGAACCCCACCGAGCGCATCCAGTTGTACGGGCGGGTGAATCGCTACGACCAGATCGTGACGCCGAAAGTGTCGATCGCCACCACGGGCATCTACGGTGAGGTGCGGCAGCTGATGCAGCAGAACAAGAAGCTCGCGCGCCTGTCGGCCAACATCCGATCCTCGCGGGATAACGCCGCGGAGATCAAGTTCGTGCCCGACCTGCTGAACGCCGTCGGTGAGGAGGTGTGCCGCCGCTTCCTGGAGGAAAACGGCGGCATCCGAAACCGACTGGGCATCACCGACAAGGAGCTGGAGGCACCGCACTTCAACGCGGCGCAGCGCCTGACGTCGCGCGTTGCGCTGCTGAAAGTGGCCGAGCAGAAGATGGTGTACGAGGAGCTGTACGAGATGTTCGCGGACGCCCTCAACCGCTATGAGCTTGCGGGCGAGAACCCGCTGAAGCCGCGAGAGATGGACCTGCGGGCGAGCACCAAGGACCAGATGATCGCCATCGGGGTGGAGATGGACGGCTACGGGTCGGCGTTCGACGGCCCGGTCTACCTCAAGCGCATCGAGTGGCAGGAGGAGGTCAAGCCGATCGAGTGGGAGCACATGGTGGCCATGGTCAACGCCTCCCGCGCGGACCTGGTGGCTCATGGCGCGGCACAGTACACGCGGCCGCTGGCCGGCGAGCTGCCCCCCGACGCTGGCATGCCCGAGCCCGTGCAGCTGGATCCCGACGCGGCCGACCTCCCTGCGGACGCCTTCGGCGTTCCGGCCGTGGCGGTGGCCAGCTCGGGCGTGCTGCCGGCGCATGGGTTCGTCTCGGGCGTCGCGCCCGCGCCTGAAGTCGAGGTGCGGCAGATCCGCTACGGCAAGATGGTGCAGCACCTGTCGGCGATCATGAACTCGAAGATGACCATCGAGCTCACCGGCTCGGACTTCGACAGCGTGCAAGCCGCCCTCACCGCGGACAAGAGCAACAGCGTCAAGCGCGCCTACGCGCGCAAGCTCTGGGTGGAGCAGAAGCTGCCCCTGCTGGTGCCGGGCTGCCGGGTCGGCCTTCCGGCCGGCAAGACCGAGGAGAACGGCGTCGCACAGTTCCTGCGCAACTGGGGGGTGGTGACCGCCCTGAAGCCAGCGCCCAAGGGCAAGGAGGCGATGCTCTCTCGCTGGAAGGTGGAGATCGTGGTGCCGGGTGACGAAAAGCCCCGGGTCATGACGCTGGCTGCGCTCATGGAGGGCTGCGACGTGGCGTCCGTCACGCGCAACGGCATGCCGGACATGGAAGCCGTGAGCGACACGCTGATCGACAGCGACATCTTCGGTAAGAGCGAAACCGGCAACCGACTGCCCGCCAACTTCGACTTCTTCACGCCGGCCGCCGGCGAGGTGACGCGCCGACTGGCCGATGTCGGGATGAACTGGGATACGGCCGCGACGGAGGTGAACTACTCGCGCATGAAGCGCGACTTCAGCTCCGGCTACATGGAACGCGGCCTCGTCAAGCGCAAGGCCATGGTCATGGACGGCAACATGTACCTGGCCAGCGAGTGGGCCTCCGCCACGAAGCAGGGCCACGGCATCATCTATACGGATGAACGCGGGCTGCGTCAGCGCGCGATCCTGCTGAACAAGAACCTGGGCCGGCATTCGCTGCTGCTGCAGCACATGCCGGTGCGCCTGTGGTCCGCACAGATGGTGACCCGCTTTTTCGACCGGCTGCTCAATCGCCGCGAGGGCGAGCCCGCCGTGCCGACCAATTGGCTCAATGGCGGCTACGTGGTGCCCACAGAATTCAAGACCGCCATGAAGTGGCTGCACGGCACGCAGTTCGAGGGCAGCGGCACGCTGGTGGCGATCGTTCCCGGCCAGGGCATTGCACTCCTGGTGGATAAGTCCAACCTGGCGCGCACCACCAGGGCGCTGCGCGGCGACCAGCGCAGATCCTTGCGCCGACTGCATCCGCAGTGGAACACCTACACGGACGAACAGAAGCAGGCCGCCCAGGCCCTGGTGTGCACCATCCGGTCGACCACCAAGCCCAAGCGCGGCGAGCGCCCGCTGGTGTTCCTCGATTGCAACACGCCCGAGCAGTTCCAGAACGCGGTGGACCTGATCTGCCGGGCTGCCGGCATCGAGCTGTACTTGCCGCGCGGCACTCCGCTGGGCGAGATGGCGGACCGCATCCAGCAGGAATACTTCCATGAGCGGCGCCGCGAGGCGCGCGCCGCGCTCGGACTGCCGCCCGAGGAGGCGATCGCGCCGCAGCAGGGGGCGGACGAGGGCCTTCTGGAGGACACGTCGCTGACCGACCTCGCCCATGAGCTGGGGCGGCCCACGGGTGCGGAGGAAGCGGCCCCCCCGGGAGATCAGGACGATCCCCGTCCGCGCGAGCGCGAACGACTGACGGCGTAGGCGTCCCGCGCCTACCCGAAGCACGAGGGCGTCCGAAGCCGCGCCCTCGTGCTTTTCGCTTCAAACTCTGCCACAATTCGGCTAAAGCAGTCCGCAGGCGAGTAACACTGCAAACGCAAATAGGGCCAATAACGCCGAAAATGCAGATCAACCGATTCTGGATCACCGAGAAGCCCGACATGGCCAGGAACCTGGCCGCGGGCCTCGCGTTGACCTACGGCGCCAAGGTGGTCAACGAAAAGGCGATGCGGCAGGAAGGCTGCATCCGCTTGGACAACGGGGACGCGGTCGGCTTCCTGTTCGGCCACATGCTGGAGCTCGCGCCCCCGCAGGACTACCTCACCGAGGAGCAGAACAAGGGCGACGTCTTCAAGTACCTGCCGCTCATGCCGGCGGAGTTTGTGAAGCTGCCCAAGCCGGAGCGCGTGATCGGCACCGGCGAGGTCAAGAGGGACAGGGGCGGCAAGCCGCTGCCGCAGTTCCAGCTCGTGAAGCTGGTGGAGCACATCCGCGCCGCGCGCGAGATCGTCAACGCGGGTGACACCGACCGCGAGGGGCAGCTGATCGTCGACGAGCTGCTGATGCACGCGGGAGTGGACCCGCATGGCGCCACCAAGCCGGTGTGGCGCCTGGCGCTGCAGAACCCCAAGGACGACGAGATCCGCAAGTTGATCCACGCGGGCCTGGAGAAGAACAGCGATCCCAAATGGGCGCGGCGCTACAAGGCCGCATACGCGCGTGAGACCTTCGACTGGTGCCTGGGCATGACGGCGAGCCGCGCCTACCGCCAGATCACCGGATTCCAACGCATGTCGGTGGGCCGGGTGACGACGCCCACGCTGATGCTGACGGTCGCGCGCGAGGAGGCGATCGAGAAGTTCAAGCCGGCGCAGTTCTACGTGCCGGTGATCACGCTGTCCGACGGCACGCAGTTGCGCTGGTTCCGGCGCGCCGGCGCCGAAGGAGCGCCTGGCTTCGACACCGAGGGGCGCATCGTCAGCGAGGCGGTGGCCCGCCAGATCGTCTCGGCCATCCTCGGGGGCTTCAAGGGCGAGATCTCGCTGGCCGAGGCGCTCAAGAAATTTCAGCCCCCGCCGTTGCCCCACTCGTTGGGCACGCTGCAGTCCACGGTGAGCC
This sequence comes from Ramlibacter sp. AN1133, assembly GCF_037890035.1. Taxonomy (NCBI): domain Bacteria; kingdom Pseudomonadati; phylum Pseudomonadota; class Betaproteobacteria; order Burkholderiales; family Comamonadaceae; genus Ramlibacter; species Ramlibacter sp. AN1133. The sequence continues at coordinate 42,643 of NZ_JBBKTQ010000009.1, read as the reverse complement.
GCCGCACCGGCTTGGCCCTCAAGGAAGTGACGCGCGCTGCGCAGTCGCTCTACGAGCGGCACAAGATGATCACCTACGTGGGCACCGATTGCCGGTACCTGCCCACCAGCATGCTGCAGGAGTCCCACGACATCGTGCAGGGCCTGGCCAAGATGTACCCCAAGCAGTCGACGGGTGCCGATCTGGATCTGCGCAGCAAGGCCTGGAACGACTCCAAGACGGACGAACACTTCGCGATCGCGCCCACCGGCCGTGTCGCCACCGGTTTGGACGAGGCCGAAAAGAAGGTCTTCGAGGTGGTCACCCAGCGGTTCCTCGCCCAGTTCTATCCCGCCCACGAATACGTGGCCTTGCGGCTGCAGGCCGTCTTCGGCCAGGACGAGTTCAAGGCGAACTCGCGGGAAGTCGTCAAGGCCGGCTGGAAGTCGGTGGAGTACGACCCCGACGACAAGGAAGCCGGCGACGGCGACGACCTTGGCATGGATGTCGAGGCGAAGGCTGAGCGCAAGGTAGCGAGGGACGTGGAATGAAGGTCAGCGACTTCCAGGAAGGCGGACAGTACCGGGTGGGCCGCGTCATTGGCGCGGTGAGCGCCACGTATGAGAAATGCGAGACGGAGCCGCCGCGCCGTTACACGCAAAGCGACCTCATCGACGACATGATGGCCGCCCACAAGTTCGCGCCCAGCGAGCAGGAGCGCCAGGTGCTGCGGCAGATCGATGGCCTGGGCACGAGCCGCACACGCGAGAGCACCATCTCGGGCCTGCTGCAGCGCGGATTCCTCGAGGAAAAGCGCACCCGTCGCGGCCGCGCCGAGCTCGTTCCCACGCCGCTTGCGCGATCCGTCGTGCAACACCTGCCGGCCATGCTCACGAGCGTGGCTACGACTGCCAAGTGGGAGCTGGCCTTCCGCCTGATCGAGCAGGGCAAGGCCGAGCCCGAACAGGCGCAGCAGTACCTGCGCTTGACGCTGCAGCAGATCGTGAAGGAAGCCCAGGGTAAGGGCCGCATCGAGATGCCGGCGCCGCCGCCACCCCCGACCCGCCATTTCGGCAAGACCCCGCCGGCGAGCAACAGCGCCGCGAAGGGCCGCACCACGGCCCGACTGTGAAGCAACGAGGAGTGTCTACATGACCACCATGACCGCCCCCGACATGATCAACGACTACGCCTTCGTGCGGCAGGTGATCGGCTATGCGAAGCAGGGCGTGATGATTCTGCCGCAGGTGCGCCAACATGCCCTGGACAAGTTCCTGGGCCTGCAGCAGCAGGAGATCATCGATCCCGCGGCGGTGCACGCCACCAACCGCGTGCTGGAACACCTGCGCACGGGGATCCTGCCGCAAGCGACCCTGTGCCGCGACGCGATGACGGAGATCGACCAGTTCCTGCTGCCGATGCGTCGCGATCAGCGGGCAGCTGAATCGATGATCGAGCAGCGCTACGAGCGCCAACGGGGTTGACCCACTCCTCGTCGCGAGCCTCTCCATGAGCTTTGCACCTGCCGCCGATCTCGTGCTGCGCCCCCACGGGCGTCCCGCCATGTATTCAAGCCTGGAGCGGCTGCACCAGTTGGCCACCAAGCTGCCGCCCGATCAGAAGGCGCTCTTTAAGGAGCACTTCGTGGAGGGCAAGCGCGAAGAGCAGCTGTGCGCCGAGCTGGGCATCACGTCCGAGCAATTCCAGCAGCAGCTGCGCACGCTGCTGCGCAACGTCCGGGGAGCCCTGGGCGCCAACCTGGCGGCCGCCGCCGGGCCCGAACAGTCCTGAGGGAGGAACCATGGTCGACCGCGCCGTCAACGGACTGCCCACCTTCGACAACCCCTTCGAACAGAAGGACGATCGCTTCAGCGTCTGGGGCTATCGCAAGATGGCGCTGTACGTGCTGAGTCTCACTCTGGAAGAGCTCACCTGGGATCCGCAGGCGGGGCGCAGCGTCGCCGAGCGCGCGGAGATGCAGCAGGCCAAGGACGCGGCGGCGCCCTGGTTCGACAGCGACGCCTTCGTGGCGTTCGCGACGCTCGCACAGCTGCCGATCTCCACGCACTCGCTTCGCCAGCGGTGCCTGCAGCAGCCGCGGGAGACGCTGGAGCAACTGCGCGCGATCCGCAACGCGATGGACGAAACCCGGGTGAGCGAGCAGCAGCGCCAGGCAGTGGCGGCGATGGCGCCGCAGAACCTGCCGGCGAACAACTGGGTGTTCTCGGACGTGCTCGAAGGCCTCTCGGCATCGGTGGAGGCGGCGCTGCTGCGCGCGCAGACCAGCGACGCGCACGGGACGCGCCACCAGGTGGCCCCGGAGGACGACACCACCACCCGTGTCGGCGTTGCCACCGGCGAGGCAACCGCCAAGAACATCCTGACCACGTCGCTGGCTCCCCTCGGGCGGCAGCTTCCTGCCAAGCAGGGGTTTCTGTTCGACGAGATCTCCACCGCCCAGGAGCGGGTCGCGTGGAACAACGTGGCGCGTCAGCCTGTGCGGCACCGGGTGACGCAGTGATGCAGGCCTTCGCCGTCGACTACCTCGAGACGGGCACCGACGCCCAACAGCAGCTTGCCGAACTGCAGGCGCAGCACCTGCTGCAGCTCGAGGCGGCGATCACACTCGCGCCGGGGCGAGCCGTCCCGATGCACAGCTTCCTCGCGGGCCTGTGCATGGTGCATGACTGCAGCTTCACCCTGCGCGGCGCGGAGCTGGCGGCCGAGCATGTGATGGCCCCCGAGATGTTCCTGCCGATGGTGGCCGGAACTGCCATGGACGACGGCCGCTACCTGGCGGGCATCGATCTAGGCTGCGGGCTGCGCGTCGACGACGGCAGCCTCTTCGGTGTGCGCTCCGTGGTTCCGCATCTCACCGGACACATCGCCGATGTGATGCGAGCCCTCTTTTTCATGCACGCAGCGCGCAAGGTCTTCGGCCTTCGTGAGCGGGCGTGCATCGACCTGACCGCCTCCTACGAAGTCATGAACGGGCAGTTCCAGAGCCTGCGCCAGGCCCTGGGCAGCCAGCAAGGTGAGATCCCATGGCCACTTCCGCAACGCCTCAGCTGAACCGGGCTCTGCGCCGCGGCGCTCTGCCCACCCGCACGCTGCCGCCCTCCAACCACGTGATGGGCGCGACGCCGACCGCGCCGGTGGGCGACGACGACCCGATGGCGGAGCTCGCCAAGACGCTGCGCCCCCCCGCCGGTGCCGATCTGGCCACCCAGCTTTCAAGCATGGTGGACGACGGTCCAGCGGATGCGCCGCATGCGGCCGCTGCTCCGGCAATCCCGGGCGCGGCGGCGCTGCCGCTGGCGCCGGCGCAGCAGGCTGCGGGCCCGACGGGGCTGGAGCAGCCCGAGGGGCCGATCCCGCGCGCGCCCCTGCGCGGCATGAGCCGGGCCGCGCGCTACGGGGCGCCCGTCGCGGATCCGCTGGAGGTCGGCGCCCCGGCGCCGCACGGCAAGTCCCCGTCGGCGCCGGAACCGGCGGCCGCCGGCTCCAGCACGGGCGGCTCGGCGCAGCCGGGCGCTGCGTCGGGACGCTGGAACCAGTACATGGACGCCAAGCAGGCGCCCGAAGCCGTGAGCGCTCGCCAGGCGATGGCCGCGGCCAAGGTGGTCACCCCTCTGGTGGCCGCCGTGTCCTTCCATCCCGGCAGCTCCTCCACGCCCAAGGCCATGAGCGCTTCGCTCGCCTCCATGCTGGTTGCCGTGCACCGGGCCAGCACCAGGGTGGCCGAGCGCTGGTCGGAGCTGTACGGCAAGGACGTGCCGGCCTGGACCGTGTCGCACCTCATGCAGGTCATGGCCGATGTGGTGGCGCAGCGCTGGGAGCAGGACGGAAGCGTCGACGTCGACGAACTGGCCGAACTGGTGGTGGGCGTGCTCACGAATCAGGACGGCGACGTGGTGCGCATGGTGGTGGATGCCGCCGACCAGGCTTACATGGAAGCCACCACACCCGAGACGGCCGCCAACCGGGTAGCCGTGTCGACCTCGGGCGCCGCCTGGGACCTGTACAACTGGGTCACCCACCGCGAGCTGGCCATCCCCGGCGAGCTGCCCAACCGGTTCTACTGCTACGAGGTGGAGCCGGCGCAGATGGTGGAGGTGCTGCTCAAGCAGTGCGTGAGCTTCGCGCGGTCGGTGCCGCTGAACGTGGACCACGCCGACACACGGGTGTCGCACATGCAGGCGTCCATCCGCCGCATGGCCAACCTGATGGGCGCGGAGTACGTCGCACAGACGCGCTCCATCATGAACTGGATCAACGATCCGGCCATCAGCAACGAGGAATTCGCCCGCCGGAAGTTCTCCGCTTCCGACGAATTCGAGGTCCGCGTCCTGCCGCACATCTTCGAGTGGGCCCGCCGCAACTTCCTGCGCGTGGAGCAGGGCGCATACAACGCCATCGAGAACCTGAATGAAAAATCGAACCGCGATTCTGCTGGCGGCGCTGCTCGCCCCTCTCACGTTTAGCGCCGCGGCGGCCACCCCGGAGCAGTCCGACTGCGACCTGGTGCGCAACGCCGCGTTCTCGGGCCAGACCAACGCCGTCAACCGGATCTCGACGCTGGAGAGCACGGTGAAGGACCAGGTGGTGACCAGCCGCACCTGCATGGAGCGCTTCGGCGACCTGGCCGCGCGCATGACCGTCAACCTGGGGGGGGCCGATGTGGCACCGATCCGCAACCAGATCTTCGGCAGTGCCTGCAGCGTGATACAGGGGAAGCTTTCCCAGGCTCAAGCGCAGGCTGCGTCGGGGCTCGGCACCTACGGGGGCACGGTGGTCAACGGCGTGGTGAACGGCAACCTTTCCCAGTCCGTGGCGCAGACTGCCGGAAAGGCCGCGGGGACGGCCGTCCGAGATTCGGTGGGCAACGCCACGATCGCCAATGCGAGCGGCAACGCAATCGGGGCGACGGTCAACTCCGCAAGCGGCTCGGTCTGGGACCGCATGACCAGCATGTTCTCGCGATAGGGAACGGAGCACGTCATGAAATCAACCCGCCCATTTCTGGCCTCCATCTTTCTGGCGCTCTCGGCACTGAGCCCGTCGGCCTTCGCGGTGTGTGACACATGCGTCACCAGCGCAATCGCGACCGCGACCACGACGCTGACGACGGCGATCGGCACGGTGGTGACCTCGATCAACACCGGCTTCAACGTCACCCTCGTCAACGCGCTTCGGGGAGCCACCCAAACGCTGAGCGCGCAGCAGGCCAAGTCCGCCGAGCTGGTGGCCGAGGCGAACCAGCGCACGCACGCCGCCATGGAAACGGAGCGGCAGAACGCCCGATACGCCGTCCCGGACGCCTGTGCCGTCGTGGCCGCCACCAAGGGGCTGCAGGACGCCACGCGCGGCGCGCCGGCGCTGGGAGGCGGGGTGGGGCGAGGCGCCGGTGGCGGGACGCGCTCCGCCTCGGGCGGCGTGACAGGCGAGATGCAGAAGGCGCTGGACATCTCCGCGGGCCGCGCGCCCGCGCCGGCGCCGGAACACCAGGCTGCTCTGGCCGCAAGCGGCGCCTGCGGCAGCTTCGTCAGCTCCCGCGGCAACCCAGTGCGGGCCAACACCTGCTCGCTTGCCGGGTTCTCGCCCAACGCCGGCAATGGTCACCCCGACGCCGATATCCGCGCGGAGACCCTGTTCGATGGGCCGCAGCGCGCTGATATGGCCTCGAGCTTCTCGCGCAAGCTCACCGTCGATCCGGACGGCGCCGAGCGTCAGGCGCTGGAGGCGTACCTGCGCAACCTCAGCACGCCCGTGGATCTCCCGCAGCTGTCCAAGGCCGACCTGGCGCGCTCTCAGGGCCGCCAGTACATGGCCTACAAGGATTCCTTCGAGGCGCGGATGTCGCTGGCCGAGAAGCCGTCGCGCATCCTGGCGCAGAACCGCACGGCCAACCCAGCGCTGCTGCCGGTGCTCAAGCAGCTGTTGGCCAGCGACGTGACGGGCGCCTTCGCCAAGGATTACCTGGACAAGGCCTATCCACGCTGGAGCACCCGCGGCGTGAGCGTCGACGAGATGATGAACCTGGAGGCCGAGCGCCGGTACCTGAACAAGAACTGGCACGTGCAGATGGCCAGTCTGCCGCCCGAGGCGCACGTGAAGGAGCAGACGACGATGATGGCGTTCCAGGTGCTCCTGCTGCAGCGCATCTCCGAAAGGCTGGACACGCTTGCGGTCGTTTCGGGTCAGGGCGTGGCCACCCAGGTGCGTCAGGAGATGGTGCCCCAGCTGATCACGCTCCACGGGCAGGCGAGCCATTGAACGCGCGCGCGCCTCTGTGCGCACGCGCGACACACCACCCCCCGCTCGGACCACACGAAAACGATATGGGGACATCGACAACTATCCCGCCCGCCGGGGAGGACACACTGGCATGCCGAGCAACCTGCACCGTGCCTTCGGGCGCCTGCTGCCGCTGTCACTGCAGCGCCGAAGAATCACCCATGCCGTCGAACTGGCCCTGACGGATGTCGACCTGTACGTGACCGTGTCGCACCTGCACCTGTCTACCTTCGGGCGACAGCTCACGATGGAACTGCGGGCCCCCGTGGCGGTCCCGCCCACGATGCTGGAAGCGATCCGCGGCTACATCGCGCAGCGCCTGCAGGAGCTGCTGGGCCTGCAACTGCAGCCGCAGCAGATCTACCTGGTGTCGCTACCTCCGCACAACGTGCAGGCCGCAGCCCCACCGTCGACCGGCGCGCTGCGGCGCGCGGTACAGCTTCTGCAGCCCTGGGCCCCCCGCACCGCACCGAGCGCGCCGCCAGCGGCCAACGACTCAAGGCTTGATCGTCCTGTGGGTGCGCCTGTCGTGGCGCGACGCCCGATCGAGCCCTCGACGTTTCACGAAACCGTGCCGGTGGCGGCGCAGGCTCGACAAGTGGAGGCCGTGGACCTGAACGATGAAGATCCGCGCTGGGCGTCGCGCAACGTCGAGGTGCAGGAGTTCTCGCCCTCGGACATCGCCGCAGCCTTCGCCGCCACTGTGCCTGCGGAGATCCATCCCGATGCGACCCAGTCACAGAGGCAGGCGCGCTCCGGCTGACGACATCCCTGTTTGAAGTTACTCATGCCTCTTGATGACTCGTGCCCGGTCAGCGCAGGTTGATCGGGCCTTCTTCCATGCCATGAGCTGATCGCATACGACGGGGGCATGCAACTGCGCGTTCCTACCGCGCAGGCTTGGCGGCCTTCACATTCCGAAGGCATGTGACGATGGCGGTTACCTGCTCTTCGTGCCCCTTCATCTTCGCATCGATGGATTCTTTCGTGACGGTCTCTAGTGCGTGGTCCTTCGACGAGTTCAGCGAAAATTTTGGCTCGCCGGCGAAGATCATCATTTCGACGTGATCCAAGCCGGTGTTCGCGCGCACGTTCGTGCCGCCCGTCACAGAGGAGTGCACATCTTTGCAGAAGTCATTCTTTATGTCGGGAGCGGACCCGAACGGCGGATCGAACTCAGGCTCCTTCTTCTGCTTCTTGCAGCGCATTTCAGCCGGTAAGTGTCCGGGAGCTTGGGGAATGATCCTGTTGTAGAGCAGGTACTGGTGTAGGGCAATCGACCCCTCGCCGAAGTGTCCGGAATCGGCAAAGACCGCCCATGTCCCGTGCAATCCTGGGCCGCCGACCCACGCGATGTGCCCGAACAGGTTCCTGTCGGTGGTCACAAGAAAGGGTACCGACTCGGCATCCAAATACACGAGCGCTCCATTTTCTGGGTGCTTTATCGAGGTGGTCGACAGGTATGGCAGGAGCTCCGTCTTACCGTCAACCGATAGGACTGCCGTTGGGGTGTTGCCCACTTGGCGCAGCAGGGGCTTGCCTTTTCCATTCCCGATGACTGAATTGCCATCTCCGCAGGAGGGTGCACCCGGCCCCACTTCGAAGCCGAACGCGCAGAATTCCTTGGTGCCTGGGCCGAAGTCCATCCCGGCGGCGTCAAGGAGGTCCTTTTCGCAGGACTTGTCGCATGGGTAGCGCTTCCCTTCGGACTTGCCGCGCAGGCCCGGAGGGTTTGGAACCCAGCGGTCCACGCCGTCGGACAGATAGCTGAATCCCAAGTCCGGCCGTTGTTCCCCTTTCTTGAAGATGTAGGAAGACTTGCCGCCGTCGGAATTGACACGTAGGGGTGGTGCACGCACCGCGATGAGGTCGCCTGGGAATTTCAGGGTGGCATACGTGGGAACTTGTTTGTTTTCAGGCCTCCCAGAAATCCTCTGGCCAGGTATCCCGCCGCACTGGTCGTCCGCGACACTAGCGCCTGCCCAAGTGCACAGGCCTAGAGCGAAAGCAAAGAGGGGAAGAAACTTCATTTGCGGACTCCTCGGGGAACTCCCGTGATCCTTTCGACCGCAACCCGATTGGGCGTCAGCGGTGCAAACCGCGACGCTCCAGTCCGGAACTTTGATTGCGTGTCCGCGAGAGTATTTGACGCGAGCAGACTGCAGGCGTATCTACCGACAAACGGCAGGCGAGCACTGGATTTCGCTTAAGAACCCCGGTAATCTGTGCTCAAGAGGAATATAGCTAGTTGGAAGAAGCATCATGGACGCAGTCGTATCCCGGAACCCGCTGGAGGCCCTTGGCCAGAGCGTGCCTGCCTACGCGATGATGCCCGCGGAGTACCGGCAGCGGATCATCCCGGTGGCCGTATACCCTCAAATGGAGGGAGGAAAGATCTGCTTGAGCCCTGCAAACCAGGAGGCGGAGGCCGCGCTGGAACGAGTGCGGCTCGCACTGGAGCCGCTGGCGACACAGGCCGACGGAAATCCGTCCGCCTGGGCGGCGGGGGCGGTCCGCGAGCTGCTGGACATGGTGAATGCCCAACCCGGCTTCGCTTCGCCCGAAGTGCATGCGAGCTGCGCGGAGATCCGTGGCCAGCAGATCATGATCCTCAAGCAGGCGGCACTCGACACCGGCAAGATGTCCCTGGAGGTTGCGATCCGTCGCGTGCATCGCAACATCGTGGCCGAGGCCCTGGAGAAGGGTGATCCGGTTCCGCGGCCAGTTTTGATCGAGCACCAGCTCGAGGACGTGGGCGCGGAGCGGGAGATCGCAGCATGAGCCCGCAAGAGCGCATCCGCAGGCTGCTGCAGGAGCGCCTTGGCTGGATCGGGGTGGCCCCGGACCTGCGCAACGACGGGCCGGCAGTGCGAGCCGTTGCGGCGCTGATGAAGTTGCCGCTGGACCAGGTGGTCAACGAACTCGTGGAGATGCGCACGCAGCAGAACCTGGAGATGGCGCGCCGCCTCGGCCAGGCGAGTCTCACGCCGGCGGCAGTGACCCTGCTGGCTGCTTCCAGGGACTCGCTACTGGGTCGGGATCCCTTCGAGGTTGCCTTCCACCGCCGCGCGGAACAGGACGCCGACGACCTGGTGCGCTCATTCGGAGCTGCGAGCTCGCGGCCGCGCGCGATGGCCGTCTAGCAGGCTGTTGAAGAACCTTGCCGCCCCGCGTAGGTTCTTGAGACCAATCGCGTGCCTCTGCGGGCGCAAATTTTGGGATGCGACTGAGCAGGTCGATTACTGGAGCTTCAGGTCGATGCGCTCGTCCTCGAGCAGCAAGACAGAGGCATCGAGCAGGGCCTGGCCGGTGATGTCCTTGTCCTTGTACCGGCGAACCACTGATTCAGGCATCAAGTACCGGTACTCCAGTTTGCTGGGCGTCTCATCCTTTTCGGCGAAGCTCCTTGAGTGGCCATACACAACGATGTCGTATCCGGCATACGCCTTGGGCGCTGCCACTGCGTCGTTCAGTGGGGTGAGCACCTTGCGCACGGTTTCATCGAAGAGCCGCTTGCCGACGGCGTACTTGTCAAGCTTCAGCGAGTTGTACGTCGTCGTGCTGTTGATCTTCACCCTCAGGTACTTCTTCCCCTTGAACTCGCTCGTGCCGATACCTCTGATCATCACCTCGCCTTCGTTGAGGATGCTTTGAAGGCGGATGACGTCGAGAAACCGCAACACGCGCTCGCGGAGCTCACGGTCTGCGTTCGAGTTCGCGAATTCTTCTTCGAGGAAGTCGACGGGGCGTAGCATCTCAAGCTTGATTTCCTTGTACTGGTCATAGGAGGCCGTGCTTGAGGCACTGCCTTTGGTGGTGTAGTACCCGTCCTTCGTGGCCACCGCCTTGGCATTGGATTCATGGAAAACGATGGAGACTTGGTATCCCCAGAGTGCGCACCTCCCCTGTTCGTCGGTCTTGCACTCCTGCGTTTTGATCGGGTCCCCCATTGCATCGACGGTGACTTTGACGTCCACGCCTGGAATCGGTTTGCCATTGAAGTCAATTGCGCTCACGGAGTAGCTGTGCTTGACCGTGCTGGCGTAATTGCGCTGGGGAGGTGTCGCACACGCGACCAAGGCCGCAACCATGCCGAAAACTGCAATCGTCCGAATTCGAAACATCACCCCTCCTTCAATAAGAACTCAGCGGGCGGGTGTGATCGTCGATGCGATATGCGCAACGCCTCGCCTGCCGCTGTGATTATCGGATGCACTAGAGACTTAGTCCGACGGAGTTCTCTCATGCGTGCAAGCGAGATCCGCATGCCGTCAGCCGACAACGCCGCCGTGGCCTCTCGCTCGCACTACCCGCCGCGCGCCGGCGAGCCGGTGGACTGGGCGTCTCGCTTGTTCGACAGCGACGGCTGGGAGCACTTGCTGATCGACCTTGGCGGAATCCAGGTAGTCACCAGGGTGAGCTTCGCTTATGCCGTCTGGGACCGCCGGACCGGCTCATGCGTGTCGCAAACCGATGCGGGGGGCGAGGAGATGCGCATCGGTAATTCGCCCCTCACGGACGTCGAGCGCCACAAGCGACAACTGCGCGCGCAGGAGGCCGTCCGCCAGATGTACGGACACGACGAGAGCGCCTACCCAGCCGCGATCCGCGACCGATTGCGCGGCGGGTGACGCGCAGAGTGTTGCGGTGGTGGCCAGACCATCATGGGCAGAGCGAACGCCAAGGCACTTTCTCCGGACGCCCGCACCCGGCATCAGGCGTTCGCGTAGCCCCCGCGAACGAGCAAGTTCACCTCGGGCAAGACACGACCCAGGCGCCGGTGATGTTCGGTCGGACATGGCTCGTGGGCGTCTGCGATGGAGAGAAGGCGCTTAGCGCTGGGCACGAACGGCGAGCCCACCGCCTCAAGATGCCGCAGGTCATGCAGCTTGAGCACGCTGCGTCTCAGCTTGCCGACCACCGGGTCCTGCACTGGGCCTGCGTACTCGCGAAAGCCATAGGAGCGAAACAGGCGCAATAGCGGCGCGGCGCTCGCAGCAAAGCAATGCTTGGCCCCGCCCGCGAGGCCGTGCTCAAAAATCGTCTGGAGCAACAGTGCGCGCGCTCGTCCATTGCGATGCCGCGGAGCGACCGCAAGCCTGGAGCACACCACCGCATCTTCCGCGAACGGAGCGCCAGCGCCGGTCAGATCGAACACCGGCCCGTACACCGCCCGCACCTCGGGGTCATCCAAGGCGTTCACCCGGATGGTGCCGACGACCAGGTCCCCGGCCGCGACAAGGATGACGCTGGGGTTCGCCAGATCGAGAGCGTCCGTCCAAGTCCGGTTGGCGTGGTCCGCGCTGGGATACGGCTTTCCCTGTTCCTCGATGTACACCTCGTACCTGAGTCGAGCGACGGCTTGCATGTCGGCTGCCGTTTCGGCGACCCAGGCCCGCAGGGGTGCCGCACCGCGCATGATCGAATTCTCCATAACTTAATTGACTTACAACAACAAACGCTCGCAAGGCAAACAGCGAGCAAGCATTCAGGCTAAGTGCTTTGCACAAGAGCCTACGGGCATTTGAAAGCGCGGACTTGCGCTGTGACAAGGCAAAGCGTGCTGCAAGTTGCTAGCTCGCTCTGGGAGTAATACGGACGTGCTCCGCCTTACGACCTTCCCTTACGCGCCGCGGGGTCTGAGGTGGCGGTCACGCCACGGGCTCGTGGTTTCGACGCCACTGGATGGCGTCGTCCGGGCTCCCAAGACTGCCCGTGGCACGCCTGCGCGCGGTCATGCAGCCTGCTTGGCGCCAGGTGATCTGCACCGCGTTGGCGGCAACTGCAAGAGCCCGTTTTGACAGGGAGATGTCGTAGTGGCGGGTGGGCCTTCCGGGGTGCTGGAACCATCGGCGTGACACGCCGATGCGATCTGCCATCGCGTGAAGCTCCTCATCCGAGTCGGCGATCATATGACACATGACCATGGTGCCTACCTGCGCGCGCATGTCGTCGACGTAGACCATGTCCGCAATGCTGGTGAAACGAGCGCCGCGCTCAGGCTTCGGGGCTGCCGCCCCCCGCAGCGGTGCCGGGCCGCGGCGCGCGGCGCGCGCGAGCGGGTAAGGTCTGGGCCGGGCGCCAGTGCGTCGCCGAGCCAGGCACGCTCGCCGTGAGCATGCATTCCGAGCAGAGAACCCAGGACTCGTGCTTCAACTCCGATTCGGGCATCAGCCAATCGCACAGGGCGTCCGGAGCGGGCAGGCGTTCGCCGACGGAGATCCAGGTGTCCGCCCGCGGCGCCGGAATGGCGGGATGAACGCGCATCAGGCGCGCGAATTCCAGGGCGGCCGCCAGGTGGATCACGTCGCCGTCGCGGATGTGCGCGGTGAGCCCCGACCTGCGCAGCACGTCACCCACGGAGCCGGGCGCCGGTGCGGCAAGCTGGAACGGCGGTGCGTCCAGGACGGCCAGCAGTCCAAATAGGGCCAGCGTGGCGTCGCCTCGCGGGTCTTCGTAGCACCCGGTGGTGCACAGCGCCGTGGTGACGCGATGGAGGGCCTCCAGGCCGGCGTGCGCCCGTCTGGGAACTTCGATGGCCGCGTCGACCATGTCGGGCGCGGGCGTCGTGTCAGCTGCCATCTGCCGTGTCCTCTCGGTGGTGGTTGGCGGTGCGGCGCGCCGATGCGTGGTGGTCTTCACCCTCCGCGAGGACGGGCGGCGGCTCGGTCGGGCTTCGCACACTCTGGGGCCACCTCGCCGTCGGAGACGATGTCGCGGGCTCGCACGAGCACGTTGCCAGGGCTGTCGAGGATCAGCACTTCCTTGCGAGTTCGCTCGCGCGGTGTGGGATCCAGCAGGACATACCAGCCTCCGTGGCTGTTGGCGCGGGTGATCACGCCCGTGCGGCCGGCGTAGCCCTTGCCTCCGATCACGGCGTTCTTTTCGATCTGTACCTGGCCCCCGCGGGGAAAGCGCGCGAGCAGTTCCTGTTCGCGGTGCTTCGACTGCGCGATCGCCTGTTGCTGGGCGGCCATGGGTCCGCACAGCAGCCTCGCACGCAGGGCCGCAGGGACGTCGTTCCAGGCCAGCGTGGCCAACCCAGCATCCAGGCAGCCTGCCTGGCCCAGTGCGTAGGCGCGCTGCGTCGCGATGAGGCCGCTCCACCTGAGGGCGCCGGCCGCGTCGCCCTCAGCTTGCGCGCTGGGCGCCTGCGGCTGTTCGGGCGCGGCGGCGCTCACGATTCGCGCTCCGCGCGCAGTGACGGGCCCGCGGCCGCCCCTGCGTCCACCAGCACATCGCCCTCGGGCGACTCCGGGGCTTCGTGTGCCATCTCGCGCACGAGGGCAGACAGGTTGGGACCGAACAGGCCCGCGCTGACGTCGCAGCCGCCGTTCTCGGGCTTCTCGTCCTCCAGCACGGCCGCCGCGATCCGCGCGGCCAGCGTCAGCGCCGCCGGGGAAGACACCTGGGGCGCGCTCGTGCCGTCGACGAGGGCGTCGATCCGCGACAGCAGATTGTCCGGCAAGTCGTCGTCGCGGGTGAAGTGTTGGCGGACCTCGTTGAGCAGCGAGAGCGCCCGGTGGTGAGCGTTCCTGTCGGCGCGCTCCACCTCGGGCAGGCCGGCGGCGACTTCGCCGGCTACTTCGGCGCGCCGCAGCGCCTTCGCGGCCTCGCCGTAGTGGCGCGGGTTGTCCCAGCCACGGAACTTGGCGCGGCAAGCGTCCTCGAGGGCCTCGGACGACAGAACGAAGATCTGCGTGCCATCGGAGGAGGTGGTGATGCGCGCCGGCGCGAACGGGATGGGCCGGAACTCGTCGAGGTGCCGGCGCAGCACGCCCATGAGGCGCTGATCCTCGTCGTAGTCCTTGAAGAAGGTGCCTTCCAGCAGGCGCCGGTGCAGCTCCTTCAGGTCGGCGTTCTCCACCTCGCGATCGGTGGCCAGGCCGTTCTCCGGGACGCTGCACCAGGGCGTGTCGGTGGGGTCGATGAAGTAGCGCGGCTCGTCGGAGCTCCACTTTGCTGCGTCGACTCCGATCACCGTCTTGCCGGGAAAGCGTACGCCCTGCTGGTTGGTGTACGTCACCTTGGCGCCGACGGGATATTTTGGCTTACGCATGGGGAACCTCACTGTGGTTGCGGCAGTCGACTTGCGTCTCCCTCGGCATCTCCATGCCATCGGGGTGCGTTGCATGATCACGGGGACGCTGCACGGGCATCCGCAGCACGGTGCCGACCGGGTAGTAGTCGGCGCCGAGCATGTCGGGGAAGCGGTCGGCATTCAGGTCACGGATCTCCGTCCATCGGCGCTCGTCTCCGAGCTGCCGCAGGGCGATGCCGCACAGGCTCTCGCCGCTGTCGGTGATGTGAGCGGGCCCGTGCCATCCCAACTGCGACGCGGGCACCTGGGGCAGCTCCCCGAGATGGCCGACAGCTTCCCGGGACACGAGGCAGCCGCCTTCGAAGGTCTCGCACAGATAGTCGGCCGGATCCTTGCTGGCGTGATCGCCGAGGATGCAGCGCTCCAGGTCGGCAGCTGTGGCATCGCGCAGCGTCAGCGTCTGGCCAGGGCAGACGTCGTGCCACCAGCCCCAGCGCTCCCGCGGGATGTCGCGCTCCATTGCGCGTTTGGACTTGAGCTTGGCGCGGTAGATCTTCATGTCGGCCCCTACGCGGCAGCGCGCTCGTGATCGGCGCGCGGAACCTCGGCGGCGGGCTGCTGCTGCGCCTGCTCCTGGCGCACCTCGCGGTCCCAGTCGTCGCGCGAGAGGATCCAGCGCTTGGCCGGCGCGCCGCTGCGCTCGAAGGGGTTCTGCTGCTGCGAGTAGCGGCACAGCACAATCCGGGCGCTGTCCATCGAGGTGCAGAACCACACCTGGCGGTCCAGCGCGCGGGAGAGGCGATTCTCGGGCTCGTCCTCCCGATCCAGCAGCACGGCGAAGTTCTTGGCGACGCGGGCGTTCTCCACCAAGCCGTCGGGCCGGGCGTACCTGCCCACCATCCGCGGCACCGCCCAGTCGCAGCGAAACACCTTGGGAGCCATCCAGGGCCGGCCCAGGACTACGGCTTCGTACAGGCGCGCGTAGGTGCCGCCCATCGCGCAGGCGCGCTCGTAATAGCCCTCCCACAGCGGGTCGAAGATGCCCACCTGCCGGCTGATGCCTAGGCGGCGCAGGCGCTCGCCGTCCTTCAGGGAGAACTGCATGCCGCTGTCGATGGCCAGCTCCATCGCCGACGACATGGCGGCGATGGTGTCGCGGTCGCCCAGCGTGCGCGGAAGTGCGTGCGCCGTGGTGGTGAGGAAGTCCACCGCGCCGGGAGCGCGGCCGGGGAATCGGGCGGGGTCGTAGCTGCTCATGGGACCTCGTTCGGTAGATGTTCAGCGGCAGCGCTCACGGCCCGGCTGCTCGCACGTGGATGGGTCGGCCAGGGACCGGCGCGTGCTGGCGTCGGCCTGGAGCCACTCGCGAAACGACAGGCCGCTGTCGGCGTCGAGGAATTCCTGGTAGCGCCGCTGGCTGCGCGTCAGCCTCGGCGGAGACGGGCTGTGCTCCGCCGCATACGCGCGGCCGTCCTTCGTTGCCTGGAACAAGTCGCTTCCGCCGGTGAGCGGATTGCCGGGAGCGCGCGTCATGAGGCCAGCCCGCACCAGCGCCATGCAGTGGGGGTGGTCGATGCCGCCAGGGCCAGTGACGAAATGGTTGCGGTCGATTCGGCGACGGCCGTATTCGTCCAGGCCGAGGGTGTGCTGAAGGATCTCCAGCTTCCGGGCATCGGGGCCGGGCGTGGCGGGGGCGGCGGTATCAGCCACCGGGGACCTCGCGCGCGCGCTCGCGGAAGGGCGCCTGGACCAGTTCTGACCGGACGTACTCCAGCATGGCGAGGGCCGCATCGGCGGCCTTCATCTCCGCGTGGCCGTCGCTGTGGGGCAGGGGGTAGTTCCCCCGCATGCGCAGCACCAGGGCGCGCAGGTCTTGCAGTGCAGCGCGCACGGCGTCCGGCCGCAGGCTCGCCTCGGTGCATACCAAGGCGGCACCAACCTCTCCGTTCAGCCCGCAGGCGATCTGGCGTGCCAAGGCATCGCGATCGAGCCCGCCGAACATCTCGTCGCTGGGTTCGTCCTTCCCCAGGTCGGCGACGCACACCCAGGCCTGCAGGCCGTTGATGCAGGGCAGGAACGCCTCGACGACTGCATGGCCGGCGATGTCGGTGGCCGCACGGAACACCTGGGGCACGCGCTCCAGCTTGCTTGCCGGCTCTCCGGCGGGCTCGGCCGGAGGCACGTAGCCCAGGGCCGCCATGGCTTCGCGGATTGCCTTGCGTGGTTCGTCGCGCCAGTGGACGGCGATCTCCTCGGGCTGCAGCTCACCCATGCGCTCCTGCGTGAGCCTCCACCCCACGTCGGCATCACCGGCGCCGGTGGGGATGGCGAAGCAGGTGAGATCGAGGTACTCGGTGCCGAGGAAGTCCAGCAGCGCCGTGTCCGGGTGGTGCACGGCCGCCGGTGCGAAGTGCCGCACCATGGCGCGGACCTTGTCCGGCCAGCTGAGCCCCTCCTGGCTACAAAGTTCGCTCCATTTCTCGTTGATCGCCTGGTCGCTGGGTTGCTTGCGGCCCGGGGAGTCGAGCGGCGCGTCGGTGTGGTTGGCAGGGCAGTTCATGTGTTCCGCGGTCCTCCCCCATCCGGCGGCTCGCCGTCAGGTGTGGCGGCCGGCCCTAGCAGCCAACTGCCCTGACAAACACCACCACGCCGGGCACTTGGTCCACAGGACCCTGAAGGGGTATAGTTGGTTTGCAAGATGATACAGGCGCAAACCGACAAATCAAAGCAGTCGGCGCCTGCGTGAGGGCCCACCATGTACCGCTCGAAGACCTGCTCCCGAATCCTTTCCGGCCTGGCGCTGATGGCCCTGAGCCTGTGCTCTGTTGCGGCATTCGGACAGTCGATCCCGAGCCCCTCGGACTTCACGGGGCTGATGAACGCCACGCCGTCGGGCGACTGGTCGATGAAGCTGTGGCGCTACATCTTCGGAGGCTTCGCCGACAACCCGTTCTCGCCGGGCTCTCCCACGACGTTGCTGGGAAGCCTGTTCATCGTGCTGAACACGGCGCTGTTCACCGTGGGTTTCGCGTGGGCGATGTACGGGGTGGTGTCCGGCGTGGTGCAGACTGCGCACGAGGGAGAGGTCCTGGGCAAGCGCCTGTCGACGGTCTGGTTCCCCATCCGCATGACGGTGGGCATCGCAGGCATGGTGCCGATCTTCCAGGGCTTCACGATGTTCCAGTCGATCATGATGCTCATGACCGCGGTGGGCATCGGGATCGGCAACCAGCTGATGACCTCCGCTGTGGACAACACGTCCGCCATGCAGGCCCTGGTGGTGCAGGACGGCTTCGTGCCCACTGCCGTCGCTGATGTGCGCAAGGCAGCGCAGAACTCGTTTCTCTCGGGGGTTTGCCTGGCGGCCCAACAGGCGGCCGAGGCAACGCACCGGCAGCAGGGCACGCCCTTGCAGCCCACCCAGCTCGTGAACGCGCAACCGTATCTCGTGCAGGACAAGCAGGAAAGCGGGTACCGCTTCGGCAGCGCCGACGACCCGCAGAAATGCGGCTCGATCTACATGCAGTGGACCAGCCGGCAATCGAGCAGCATGACGGCCTTCCGAAGCGGCGGTGTCGACTATGGGGCGATCGCGCAGGCGGCCGCCTCGGCGTACAAGACCGGGATGGAGGCCACGGCCACCCGCTCCATCGCATTGGGTGCGCAGTGGTTCAATCAGCGGGTGGCCAACATGAATGCAGGTGCCGCGGCACCTCCCGCGCCGCTCAGTGATCTGAACGCAATCTCGGAGGAGTTCATCAAAGGCTCGCGTGCGGCGATCAGCAACACCAAGGTGAACGCGCAAGCGCTGAATTCGGACGTCAAGAGCAACATGACCGCCATGGGGTGGTTCGGCTTGGGTGCGTGGTTCTCTACCTTCGCCGAAGCCAATGCGGCGATTGCGGACGCCGCGAAGGGTCCGTCGATCAGCTCGACGCCGATTGGTGCCGGATCCGGTTACCTGGACAAGACCACTGCGGACGCCGTGGCGGCGGCGGACGACGCCCTCCGCCAGGCCCTTGCGAGCGAGCGGCCCGCGACGGGTGACGCGACCCGCGCGATCCTGGACAGCTCCATCAAGGACCTCTGCGCCGGCGATTCCGTGCTGGGGTCCAGCTGGGTGGCGCAGAAGGTCAACGGCATGGTCGGGACGGCCACGGGCAACTGTAGCCTTGGTCAGGGCCTGGTGTCCGCTGCGATCCGCGCGTCGGCGATCGGCTCTGGAGGAGGAGGCAACGGGTCGACCTTCAGCTTCGACTCCACCGGGCTGGTCAATCCGGTGCTGATGATGAAGAACCTGGGCGACTACGTCATGTCCTTCAGTTCCTCCTTGCTGATCGGAAGCGCCGCCGTCGAGTGGGCCGCCACCAAGTTCGCCGCGGTGGGGAAAGTCGTGAAGGGCGCCGCAAGCGTGATCGGGGGTGCTCCGGACAAGAGCGGTGACTCGATCGGCGAGCTCTTCTCCGTGTTGAAGCTGGCGGCGGTTCTGCTGCTTGCCCTGGGCGCATTCCTGTCGATCTACGTGCCGATGATCCCCTTCATCGTGTGGATCGGGGCGCTACTCGCGTATGCGGCGTCGGTGATCGAGGGCCTGGCGGGGGCGTCCCTGCATGCCATGGCCCACCTCGAGGGCGAAGGGGAGGGCATGGGGCAGCGCACGAGCCACGGCTACCTGTTCCTGCTGAACGTCGTGGGCCGGCCCGCGCTGATGGTGATCGCCTTCTTCGTGGCCAGCGCGCTGATGATCGTGGTCGGAACGCTGCAGGCCCAGATGTTTCTGCCCGCGATGGCGAACGTGCAGGGAAATAGCCTCACCGGCATCTTCTCCATCGTGGGATTCCTGCTGATCTTTGGGATCATGAACTTGACCCTGATCTCCGCCAGCTTCAACCTGATTCACGTGATCCCGGACCAGGTGATCGGCTTCATCGGCGGCAACATCAGCTCTCACCTGGGTCGCGAGACCGAGGACAAGGTGCACGGGGTGTTCATGATCGGCGCGCGATTCGCGCCGAATGCGATGGGGCAAGTGGGGGCGCTGCGCGACCAGCTGAATAAGGGCAAGGCAGCAGCGAACAAGGCTGGTGCGACGGCGAGTGCCTCTGCGGCAGGCCGTGGGCGCTAGCGAGCGCAGCGCTCAGTAGCGGAAGGTCTCGCCGGCCTCCCGGGCAGCTTCCCAGTCGTTCGTCAACGCAATTGCGCGGATTCCAGCTTGGTGAATGCGTTCGCGCAGCGCTGCATTCACAACCAGAGGGTGATCGGGGTCTAGCTTTGCCAGTGCTGCACGCAGGGCGTACTTCTCTGCCAAATTCGCAGCATTGTCCTCGCGCAGCTTGCTAACTGCTTCGTTCAATTGCTCGGCGTCGCGTGCCTCGCGCCGCGACTGCAGCTCGCGGGCCTTGGCCCCCGCGGCGTCCCCTATCGCCTGCACCAGATCACCGGCCGGTGAGTACCCCATATCCCTCTCCTGTCGTCACGTTCTGACCGCACTCCAGAAGCATAGCGACGGAACCTGACTTCAGGAAATGCTCGCCGCCAGAGTAGGGCAGGCGGCGACAATGTCAAGCAACGGGCAACGGAAGATTCAACCGCGTGCGAGTGCGCTCACGAGCGCGACAATGCCTTCGCGTGGGCCCGGTGGCAACATGAGGATCTGCCGCGTGAGCTCTAAGTCTCGCGCAACGGATTCGACCTCTCCTAGTGCCCGTCCTTCCGCGGAGGGGGTGCCCTCGCGAAGATCGATTTGCGCCTGCAGTGCCGCTTCAAGCGCCGGTAGATGCCGGCGCGACGGGCGGTTCCGTCCGCTCAGCCAGTACCGCACCGACTGCTCGCTGACGCCCACCATGTCAGCGAGTTGCATGACGCTGATCATGCGGGTCTTCATGTGCTTCGCGATCTGGTCTTTTACCAGCATGTCCGTCTCCCACCATGCACTTTGAGGACCGCGCCTCGGGGGGCATCGCCGTCTTGAAACCCCAGGCCATTCCCACGATTGGAGGCGGCCGGCCCGCAGCAACGTCCAGGAAGAGTGCCATGCGGAAAAAGCAAACCCGCAAGGCATGCCTGGCGGGTTTGGATCCGGTTTGGTTGCCCCGCCAGGGCCGCATCCTTGGACCACCTTGCCCCGGTTGCGGCAGGTTGGCGCGGGCGTTTGCCCGACTCGTTGATGTTGGTGTGCATTGTAGAGCGTCCGAAATGCGCTGTCACTCCCCACGCTCTCCGCCCGCACGGAGACCTATCCGTTCGCGAGCCGCATCCAGATGTCCACGTGACACCTGGCCTCAAGCGAACACCAGCACGCGAGATCGCGCCCACGCAGCTCCGCCTGGGCCCGCTCTTCTGGGTGACCACCCAGGCGGGAGAGGAATGACTTGTGCTGTTCGTAGGCGCGGACGACCTGCAGGTCACTGGCGCCGGCGAGCGTCGCGGGGTTCCAGATCCCACGTACTGCATTCTCGAACAGGGCCAGGCTCAGGGCCAGGCCGTACTGCTCCACCGGGAACGGGTTGCCCCAGCGACCAGGCCGCGCGCAGTTCACCGTTCCTGGAGGGATGCGCCAGCCTTTCGTGCGGCGCAGTTGAAGGCGGGTGGGCATCGGGACAACCTAGCATGCGCAAGTGCCAGCGCCAAACAGGCCGCGGCGGCTTGGTAGCATCTGTGGAGGAGGGCCCTCACGACATGCCGATCTATCAGGTTGCGAACAAGGAACTCAAGGCAGTTGTTCCCACGACCTTCGGCGTCGAAGGCATCCTGGAGCGCAAGGACCTGCAGCGCATGCTGCGCGAGAACATCGCGGTGCTGGATCCGCGCCTCATGGTGATCGCGGAGGAGTTCGGCGACTGGATCGACAGCCTGCGCCGCATCGACCTTCTGTGCATCGATCGCGATGCGAACCTGGTGGTAGTGGAGCTCAAGCGCACGGAAGACGGCGGTCATATGGAGCTGCAGGCCATGCGCTATGCAGCCATGGTGTCGGCCATGACCTTCGAGCAACTGGTGGACACCCATGCCCGCTTCCGGGGGACCAGCCAGGACCGGGACGAGGCCAAGGCGGCGATCTTGGACTTTCTCGGCTGGGACGAGGTCGCGGAAGATCAGTTCGGGCTGGACACGCGCGTCATCCTGGCGGCCGCGGACTTCAGCAAGGAGCTCACCACCGCGGTGATGTGGTTCATCGACCGCGGCATCGACGTGCGGTGCGTGCGCCTGAAGCCCTACCGCATGGACACCGGTACGGTGCTGCTGGACGTGCAGCAGCTCATTCCGTTGCCGGAGGCGTCGGCCTTCCAGACGCAGATCGGCGTGAAGAAGCAGGCGGAGCGGCTGGATCGCAGCGAACGCCACGAACAGCGCTATAAGTTCTGGGAAGGCCTGCTCGCGGTGGCGCGGACCAGGAGCGAGGTGCACGCCAACCGCAAGCCCACGCAGGATGGCTGGCTCGCAGGCGGCATCGGACGCGCCGGCTTCACCCTCACCTACACCACGCGGCAGCACGACTCCCAGGTGGAGCTGTGGATCGGGCACGGCGCCGGGCAGTCGGCCCGCAACAAGGCTGCCTTCAGGGCGCTGCAGGCGCAGAAGGACCAGATCGAGGCGGCCTTCGGCGCGGCGCTTGAATGGCAGGAACTGCCCGAGGGCGAGGGCTGCCGCATCCGTTTCGTCGTCGACGGCGGCTACAAGTCGCCGCAGGAGGACTGGCCGAAGATCTACGAGCAAATGGTGGACGCAATGGTGCGGCTTGACAACACCATGCGCCCCCGCGTCGCGCACCTCGCGTACTGAGCGCGGCCCCGCTAGGCACCACCGGCTGCTGCAACTCGGGACGCGCGTCCCTCATCAGAATGGCCGAAGGCCTTGTTCGGCGGCACCGGGTACCCTTGCCGTGCATGGTCGAGAAGAAGAACGCCGAGGTTCCCGTTTCTTGGGCACAGGCCCGCGACGCGCACGCAGAGGTGGAGCGCCGCCTGGGCTCGCTTGGCTCGAGCACGGCAGAAGTGGCGTGGTGGCGTGGGCATTCCGATCACCCTGATTGCCGAGGCTGCGCGCTTGCGGCTCGCCTGCGAAAGCCTGTTGGCCGTCGCAAGCGCGACTGGGTAACGACGGTGATGGGCGCGCCAGAGCGGGCCCCGGTCCCCGGAGGTGGAGAACTGGCGGCACCCCTGGCCGAGGGACGCGACGACGATCCTCTTCACGTGCCGGCGACGCCCTTCGCGCCAGCATGAGCAGAAGATGCGCCAGCCCATAACCATTTCCTCGTTCCAGCAGCACGCGCAGCAACGATGCATTTCACAGGTCCGCTGCTCCTAAGAATCACGTTTTTGCGTTAGCTTGAATCCCCGCCAGCCCCACCAAAGTAACCACGGTACGAGCGGCGCGATAACGCCCAAAACCACGAACTCCTTCCAGCGGAATACGGGTTCTAACAAGTAGCCGGCCAATAAGAGCAACGTCCACAGTGCCGTCGCTACGATAGGCACGCGTTTGAGTCCAGACATTTGCATCGGCGGACTAACGAGGCTGTGCAAAAACCAGCTTCCCGCGGGCTTGCTGTTTGCGTTGATCGGTTCGACACGCCACCATCGCGCTTTTCTCCTGCTTCGCCCCTGCGGGTTGGTTGTGGGCCATTCTGCCAGCCAGAATCGATCCCGCAAGGCTGCGAAAGCGCGCCAACCACCCTTCAGCCCCGACCATCACGGTATCCGTTGCGTGCGAGCTTCTCGAAGTTGTGGACCATGCAGTAAAGCCGCCACTGCGTGCCGACCTTGTCCTTGCCTCGCAGCGTGAATCGGTCCAGCCGTTTGTTGTGGCGCAGGTTGGCGAACACGGGCTCCACGGTGGCAATGCGTCGGCTATAGATACTGCGGCCGCGCGCGGAGTCGATCGCGCGCCTCATCAGCTGCGTGGCCACGTGTGCGCTGGGTTGCCCTCTGGCGAACATCGCCACCTGCCGCACTTCAGTACGCTGTGGGTGCCGCAGGCACTGGGCGCGCAACTGGCACGCGCCGCAGCCCGCCTTCGTCCCCTTGAATTTGTGCGCGACGCGCCCGTTGATCTTGCAGCAACTGCCACTGCTGTACATCCGCTGGCCCGCCGGACACACGCAGCTGTTGGTCTGCTCATCGACGATGAAGTCACCTGGGCGGAACAGGCGCACCGGTTGCACCCGCGTGCTCGACTTGTCATGCAGTGGATCGGGCTTGACCCTGTGGCGCTCCTGGCCGGCAAGGCGCTCGTCACGCTTTCGCATCTGGCCGTCCGCCACCATCGCGGGAATGCGGGCCTGCTGCAGCGCCTGCATGTTCTCCTTGCTGTGATAGCCCGCATCGGCAGTGATGATGGTGTGCGCCGCACGCACCCGGTCGGTCTGCTCGATCATCGGCAGCAGCATCGACTGCTCCGACCCCGACCCGGTCACCTCGGCGGCGACGATCACCTGGTGGCTCGCATCGACCGCCGCCTGTGCCGCGAAGCCCTGGATGACGCCCTTGCTGGTCGCCATCTTGGCGCTGTCATTGTCCGTGACGTTGGACTTCAGCTCCTGGCCCTTGCGGTTGCGCCGCTGCTGCTCGCGCGCCAGGAAGTCGCGCGTGGCCTGGGCTTCCCTTTGCAGCGCCTCGATGCGCTGCTGGCGGTCGGCGCCAGCGACGCCCTCATCGCCTGCGTCATCGCGGCTGCGATGTAGCTCGATCATCTTGCGAGCCGCCTTGTCCAGTCGCTCGGCGCGGTGGCGCAGCTGCGCGTGGCTGCCGCTGCGCTCCTTGCTGGCGTTGGAAGGCAACTTCACCCCGTCGATGGCGAACATCTGCCGCCCGATCAGACCTTGCCGATCACAGGTGACCAGCACCTGCGTGAACAACGGCTGGATCTGCTCGCCCAGCTCCCGCACGAACTTCGCGATGTGCGTGTAGCTCGGTTGCGAGTCGCCGCTGAGGGCCATGAACAGCACGTTCTGGCGGCACGCCTGCTCGATGCGCCGGCTGGAGACCAGCCCCCGGCTGTACGCCAGCAGCACGATCTTGAGCATCACGCGTGGGTCGTAGGCGCTGGCACCGGTCTCGTCGTTGCGAAACCTCGCGTCCAGTCCCGACAGGTCAAGTTCGTGATCGACCAAGTGGTCCAAGGCGAATTCGAACGTGCCGGAGTGGATCTGCTCCGTCAACACCACCGGCAGCAGCAGCGGATCTCGGTGAACGGGCTTGTAGCGGGGCATGGCGTTTGCGGCGAATGCGATGCTCCCGCAAACGATTCAACCACCCTTGCAGATGACCGCCTGCCGATCGACGGCAGGTTTTTGCACAGCCTCAACAACGAGGCTGTGCAAAAACCCGATCCTCGCCGCGCACGCAGTGCCCTGGGAACAAGTTGACCTTTTGCATCGCTTCTCCTCGATGATCTGAGCTCATTGCGATCTCCGGACTCATTCTGGCATCCTGGGGCGCTCTGGCAAGTCTTTGTGCGGTCTTCAACGCGCTTCTCATCGCCTGCTTTCCTCCGAGCCGCTGCGCGCGAGTTTCTCGATGTTGTGCACCAGGCAATAAAGCCGCCATTGCGTGCCCACTTTCTCCTTGCCGCGCAGCGTGAATCGGTCCAGCCGCTTGGTGTGGCGGATGTTGCCGAACACCGGTTCCACCGTGGCTATGCGCTGACTGTAGATCGCCCGGCCCCTCGCCGAGTCGATCGCGCGCTTCATCAGTTCGGTGGCCGCGTGGCCGCTTTGCGGGCCGCTGGCGAAGAGCGCTACCTGCCGCACCGGCGTGTGCTCGGGATGGCGCAGGCACTGCGAACGCATCGCGCAAAGCCCGCATGCGCCCTGTGTCCCCTTGTACCTGTGAGCGATCCGCCCGTTGATGCGGCAGCGGCTGCCACTGCTGTACAGGCTCTGGCCCGCGGGGCAGATGCAGCAATTGCCCTGCACGTCCACGATGAAGTCCGAAGGACGGAACAGACGAATCGGCTTGTCCTGCACCTTCGTCTTGTCATGCAAGGGCTCCGGTTTATCGCGATGCCGCTGCTGGTTCGCAAAGCGCTCGTCGCGCTTTCGCATCTGGCCATCGGCCACCAGCGCCGGGATGCCCGCCTCGTGCAGCGCGCGCATGTTCTCGTGGCTGTGAAAGCCCGCATCGGCCGTCATCACGGTGCGCTCGCCAGCCAGCGCTTGCGCCTGCCCGATCATGGGCAGCAGCATCGACTGTTCCGAGCCAGAGCCGATCACGTCGGCCGCCACGATCACCTGATGGCTTGCGTCCACCGCCGCCTGCGCCGCGTAGCCCTGGATGACGCCCTTGCTGGTGGCCATCTTGGCGCTGTCGTTGTCCGTGACGTTGGACTTCAGCTCCTGGCCCTTGGCATTGCGACGCGGCTGCTCGCGCGCCAGGAACTCGCGCATGGCCTGCGCCTCGCGGTGCAGATCGTCGATGCGCCGCTGGCGCGCTGCGCCGCCTGCACCTTCGTCTGCGTCGTCGGCCCCATCGCGACTGCGATGCAGCTCGATCATCTTGCTTGCCGCCTTGTCCAGGCGCTCGGCACGATGGCGCAGCTCCGCGTGCGTGCCACTGCGCTCCTTGCTGGCATTGCACGGCAGCTTCACCCCGTCGAAGGCGAACATCTGCCGCCCGATGAGCCCCTGGCGATCGCACACCAGCAGCACCTGCGTGAACAGCGGCTGGATCTGGTCAGCCAGTTCGCGCACGAACTTGGCGATATGCGTGTAGCTCGGTTGCGAGTCACCGCTGAGGGCCATGAACACCACGTTCTGCCGGCAAGCCGCTTCGATCCTGCGGCTGGTGTTCAGCCCCCGGCTGTACGCGAGCAGCACGATCTTGAGCATCACGCGCGGATCGTAGGCACTGGCGCCAGTCTCGTCGTTGCGGAACTTCGCGTCCAATGCGGACAGGTCCAGCTCGTGGTCGACCAAGTGATCGAGAGCGAACTCGAAGGTGCCTGGCTGGATCTGCTCGGCAAGCACCACCGGCAGCAGCAGCGGATCGCGGTGAACGGGCTTGTAGCGGGGCATGGCGCCTAAGTCGGGGAGCGATGCCTCCGCAAACGATTCAACAGGGTTGCGCGATGACGAGTCGCCGATCAACGGGAGGGTTTTTGCACAGGCTCAACGTTGGAGATGACCGGCGGACAGTAGGCCGGCGAAGCCGGCCGATAGGACGTCCGTGTCGATCGACTTGTTAGGTCGCTGTGATTCAGCGGCGCTCAATGCACACCTGACGGTACCAAGACTCGAAGCTAGGCCAACGCTCATTGCTCGAGCCATTGTGCGACCAGTACAGGATTTCCCCTTCGGGCGTCAGACAGAAATAGTCGCCGTTGTCCTCAATGAAGGGGAGCCGATTCCGCGGCACCCCAATTGCTCCCCAGGCCGTCTCCGCAATCTCGCACAGATCAAGGTGTCCCGAGCCAGGTAGTACCAGCGCCGGCTCGAACAAGGCGTTCCCAACGTCTCCGCCCGTCTTGAGGAACTCACGATACTCCCGCGGGAAGGGGAACTGAAGCCGCGCCTCAGCGACATCGATCTCGGCGTCGGCCGGTGGGCGATAGTAGTCTGGAGCTGCCACGGTAAGCGACCTAACGTGAAGTACCCGCCGATATGCGTCGATACCCTTCGACGCCGGCGAATAACCTTGGACGGCGAGGCAGGGAAAACCCAGTTCTGGCGCTGGTCGCCGGGTAGCATACTGTATAAATGTACAGGTATAACTGTGCTGCCAAAGTCGCCGCTCCCGCGTTCGCCTCGACGCGCCTGCTTGACCAGGTGCGAGAGCGCATTCGGTACCTTCACTATAGCCAGGCAACTGAGAAGGCCTACGTGTACTGGCTGCGCTACTTCATTCGGTGGAGCGGCCTGCGGCATCCGCGCGACATGGGTAGGCAGGAAGTTGAGGCCTTTCTGACCATGCTGGCCAACGAGCGCCGGGTTTCCACCTCCACGCACAAGCAGGCGCTCAGTGCAATCCTTTTTCTGTACCGCGAGGTTCTCACCCAGGAACTGCCGTGGTTGGAAGAAATCGGTCGCCCCGCGCAACGCAAGCGAATTCCCGCGGTGCTGACCAAGGAGGAGATCACAACCGTGCTCACGCTCCTGGGTGGGCAGGAGCGGCTTCTTGCGCAACTGCTGTACGGCACGGGCATGCGCCTCATGGAGGGACTCACGCTGCGGGTCAAGGACCTGGACTTCGACCGACGCGCAATCGTAGTGCGTGAGGTGGTACAGCGGAAAGGAGATCGAGGACCTCACGCAACCGGTGGAATCGCTGGCCAGCAAGGCGGCCGCGGTGCACGTGGTCTTCAACACCAACTACGAGGACCAGGGGCAGGTGAACGCGCGCCTGATGATGCAGGCGCTGCAGCACAGGTCAAACCAGGGGAATGGAGGCGGCTGACCGCAGCGCCCCCGGCTCAGCGTCTTTCGGACTGAGGGTGTTCGCGACGTGGCGGCTCCTCCGGGCGTTCCAGGTGTTGCAAGTAGCCGTCCCACAGTTCCTGCACGACGCGCGCCTGCAGGCGGTCCTTGGGTGCCTTGTGCGGGTCGCGGCCGGGGCGCTGCGCCAGCTGTAGCTTCAGGCGTACGAAGTCCAGAGGATGGAGCGTTCGCATCATGGCCATCTCGCCAGTGGGTGCGATCACGAGGTGCTCGAACTTGCGGCTGCTGGCCAGTTGCTCTCCCTGGTCCGCCTGGACCGCCCAGAAGTCGTTCTCGTCATCCGACATGCGCAGCGGGTGCGGATCGCCGGCGGTGGCGTACCGCCGGATGATGTCGATCTCGAAGCCCGGATCGTTGACCGCGGTCTGCAACTGGTCACTCTTCACCTTGAAGGTCGGGTCGGCTCGCCGAAATACCTCGATCAGCGATCGCGCGTCGCTGCGCTTCAGGCGCGAGCTGTATGCCCGGAACTTCGCAGCCTCGAACAGGAGGTCGAGGTCCATGGTCGCCAGGGCGCCGGCTTCGACGCGCACGCCGGCCGCCGTCTCATAGGCGTACAGCGCATGGGTGCCGACGGTCAGGAACTGGTCGGAGAGCCCCGCCTGGTCCAGGGCGGCCAGGCTTCGCACCACGACGGCCGGCGTCCGCCCGACGCGGTATGCGCGGTTCAGCCGGCGCTGCTCCTCCAGGGTTGCCTTCATGGCCTTGAGCCTGGCTTCCGCCGGCGCCTTTCGTGAGTGGAAAGCGGCGTAAATCGCCTGTGTCCTGTCGTCCTGGGGGCCCAGACTGGTCTCGCCGCCAGAGGGGCTCACGCGGATGAGGTAGACGCGGCCGTCCACTGTCTTCCAGCGCATAGATCCGCGGACCTCGGCAGCCTCAGCCTTGGCGCGAACGTAGTTCGCCCACGCAGCGGCGGCGTCGCTGAGCTGACGCAGTTGCTTCTCTTCAAGGTCGATGAACTGGAACACGTTTCCGAGCGATTAATGTGATTGGGAGATTACTAGGAAAGTCGAATAAATTCAATCATCTACGGTTGCCCAATCCTGTCCGCAAACGCTGCGCCCCGGTACGAACCAGAGGACTCTATATAGCGCTATAGAATATGCGCGCGAGATAAAAGGCCGACATGCGCATAAGAAGCGGCGACAGTTCCATAATCGACCCTAATTCACCATAATCGACCCTATAGCCCCATCCCGGGGAGCGAGGCCGCTTCATGGAAGTCTTCCACCGAACCCAGCTTGCCGCCGACCTGGCCAAGAAAATCCTACACGTCGCGCCAGGCTCGGCGGCCGGGTCGGGCCTGTTCCTGGCGGCGCCGCGCCGCACTGGGAAGTCCACCTTCTTGCGGGAGGATCTGCGCCCGGAACTGGAGTCGGCAGGCGCCCTGGTGGTGTACGTCGACTTGTGGAAGGACAAGAAGGCCGACCCGGGCGTGGTGATCGTCAACGCCGTGCGGTCGGAGCTGGCCAAGCATGAGAGTGCCCTGAAGCGCCTGGCGCGCAACACCGGCCTCGAAAAGGTTTCCGTCGCCGGCGTGGGGTTCAACCTCCAGCAGGTGGGGCTCGGTGACGGGGTGTCGCTTTCCGACGCGCTGGCGGCACTCTCGGACGAGGAGAAGCGGCCGATCGCCTTGATCATCGACGAAGCCCAACACGCCATCACGAGCGAAATGGGCAGCGACGCCCTTTTCGCCCTGAAGGCCGCGCGCGACGAGCTCAACAGCAGTGCGCACCACGGCCTGCGCCTGGTGGCGACAGGTTCGAACCGCGACAAGCTCTCCATGCTGCGCTCCAGTCGCGACCAGGCATTCTTCGGCGCGCCGCTGATCTCGTTTCCCCCGCTCGGGAGGGACTACGTGGAATGGTTCTGCGCGGGAGCGGGGCTCGCCGCGCCGCTGGACGTGGACGACACCTTTACGCTGTTCAAGGAGGCCGCGAACCGGCCGGAGATTCTCGGGGCCGCTGCAGACGAACTGCGATTCGACTTCGAGCTGCGACCGGAGGAGGTTCGCGAACGCTTCCGCGCTGCGGTGCGCAAGCAGATCGAAGAGAGCAGCCAGGAGTTGCTGCGTGTCGTGCACAGCCTCACCCCGGCGCAGGCAACCGTGTTGCGCGTGCTGGCCGGCCGCGGCAGGGGCTATGCACCCTTCGAGGCAGCAACCCTCACCGCCTATGGCGACGTGCTGAAGGGGCTCACCGGCGACCCTGCCGCCATGCTGGACGTGGCGCAGGTCCAGACGGCGCTGCTTGCGTTGCAGGAGAAGGCGCTCGTGTGGCGTGCGGCTCGCGGGG
The DNA here is from genome assembly GCF_037890035.1 of Ramlibacter sp. AN1133. NCBI lineage: Bacteria > Pseudomonadati > Pseudomonadota > Betaproteobacteria > Burkholderiales > Comamonadaceae > Ramlibacter > Ramlibacter sp. AN1133. The sequence goes on along the minus strand of NZ_JBBKTQ010000009.1, from coordinate 12,600 downwards.
TGTACGCGCTGGAAGAGAGCAGTCTGGCGGACGTGATGGCCAGCCACGGGATGCTCGACGGCGTGCCTGGCACCCAGCAACGGGTCGAGCGCGAACGAGAGCGGCCGGCGTGAGCGGCTGGGTGGAGCGGTGACGTGCGTCGTGGCCTGAACAAGAAATTCAGGGCCGGCGTGCCTCGCGTTCACGCCGATCTTTCGGTGCACGTTCTCGCCCTCGACGGTGATGTGCTTCACGTGCTCCCGCCCGGGGATCTTGCGGGTGGCGGCAGCGGGTATCGGTACGAGCGCCTCGTTGGCCTTCATTACGAGGAGCGTCGTTATGGGACCTCCAGCGCCAGTTCCATGTTTTAGGTGGACAACTACCAGGTGGAACTCATCCAAAGAGAATCGACCACTTAGCGGCATGGAGGCGCGGCTGGCCCTGAGGCCCGCCGGCGACTATGGCCTCGTAGTAGCCCTTGGTCGACCAGGCGGCGCCCTGGGTCGCCAGTTCCTTGCGCGGTTTGTGGCTGGTCTCCATCTTGAAATTGCTGGTCTTGTCATCGATGCTGGCACCCCAAAGAGCGGATGATTCGCCCGAGGGCGACCTGTCCCTGTGAGTTCCACGGCCGGCGCTCCGCTCGCACGGGCTGTACCTGCTGCCTCTCTTCGCGCTGGCCTGCCTGTTTTGGTCGCACAAATCGTTCGCCGCGCGCGAACAGGGCGGCTTCCTGGCGAAGAACGTCGAGATCTCGATCTCGGTGGCGCAGCGACACCTGAGAATCGCGGAGCAGAAGAAGGCCAACGAGACGCTGGCGAACATGCCGGCGCACCAGGGCACCAGGGCCCGGAACAGCGACCACCTGCAGTAACTCTTGAGTCGTTATTCTTGAAGGATTCGATTTTCGGCCGAAGCCCTGTCAGGGACTTGCAAGAATAGCTCATCTGTATTAACGTACAGGGTTGATGAGTCAGAGCCCTCTCGAAGTCACCTCCGCCCCGACCGCGACTGCGGAACGGCTCATTCGCTTCGAGACGCCAAAAGACTTTCAGGGTCGCCCAGGGTTCCGGGCAAACCTCCCTCCTCGTGAGGGAACACCGTTCCGGATCATCGGCGGCTACGGCTTCAAGAAGGTGAACTGGCTGCGGTGCGGGTTTTCCAACTGCAAGACACTCCACGGAGCCGGCTATGTGATCCGGAACGCGGCCGGCCTAGAGACCAACATCGGGCATTGCTGCGGGAAAACGCTGTTCGGCGCGGACTGGCACGCTATGTACGAGCAGTTCGAGACGCAGCGCAAGGTGGAGGCGCTGCAAGACGTGCTGGCCCGCGTTCTCACCACGCGGGAGGCTACCCTGAAGCAGGCGCGAGCCGCGTTCGACGCGCTGCAGCCAGCCGCCGACCAAGTGGCCAAGATCGTAGCGACGCTGGATGGCTACGGGCCGGTGAAGCGCGCGTTCTGGGAGTGCGTGAAGCAGCGCGGCTCGCTTGCCTACTACCGGGATCTCACGGAAGACGAGCGTGCGATGGCCGGCGGGCAGAAGGCGGTGCGCGAGACCAAGGGCCACATCGAGGGCATCTATGCAGCGACCGTGAATGCGCGGGAGCTGGCGCGCACCTTGAAGTTCAAGGTGATCGTGCCGCTCACCGACATCCAGCCGGAAGCGCTTTTGGCCATGCCCTATCGGCAACTGGAGCAGCGGCTGCGCGAATACGCCGACATGGCGGGGATCGTGCAACAGGCCGAGGTCTTCACCGAAGACGCGGCCAAGTTCGCGAAGCCCCTGAACTGGCACAAGTTCGAGCAGTTCTGCGATGCATCCAAAGTCCGCATGGACCATCAGGGCTACAAGGCCCTGCGGACGCTCGCCGGCACGCTCTAGCCGCCATCCTCCTTCTCGGTCGCCCGTGCGGTTGCGGATGCGGTGGCGTACCGCAGCAACCTGGGTTGCGCAGATGCTGGCGTCGACCTTGTCGCGCGCCAGGAAGGTGAGACTCGCTTCAATGGACTCGCCGGCAACAGTAGTTCTTAGACACGTTGGTTATCTAAATATTAATCAAGATAACCGGCAGTCACCCTAATTGAGCCTAGTCGCCTTAGCTCAGCAGCTGCCGCTCTGTGTGAAATTCCGCTCTAGTGCGGTCCGTCGGTCACAGGCGTATCCGCCGAGGCAAGGGCACGTGGGATACTGTACGCATAGCCAGTATCTAGTCATGTCGAACCTCGCCGCCCTGGAGTGGGCAGAAGACCCCGCCGAGCCGGCCCCGCCACCACGCAGGGCACGCGCGGCCGTGCGTGAAGGGGAGCTTCCGAAGGGTGTCTGGAAGGGCAGCGAGCTGGGCTCGCAGATCGGCGAAGCGGTCCCGTCTGGATGGGAAGCCCTGGACCGGGAGCTTCCCGGCGGTGGCTGGCCGCTACGATCGATCACGGAGATCCTGACGCCGCAGCCGGCGGTGCTGGAGTGGCGCCTGCTCGCAGGCGGCCTGGCCAGCGCCGTGGCGGCCGGTCGGGAAGTGATTCTCGTGGGCCCGCCCAAGCCGCCCCACCTGCCAGGGCTGCTTCACGCCGGCCTCGATGAGCGCAAGCTGGTGTGGATCCAGGCCAGCACGCCGGCGGAGCGCCTGTGGGTCACCGAGCAGCTGATCAAGTCCAACTCGGTGGGCGCGGTGCTCGCGTGGCTGCCGCAGGCCCGCCAGGAGCAGATCCGCCGGCTTCAGGTGTGCTCCCAGGGCTGCGACGCCACGGTGTTCCTGTGCCGGCCGGAGGCGGCTCGCCACGAGTCGTCGGCCGCGCCGCTGAGGGTGCACGCCACCTACGGGCTCGATTGGGAGCTGGTGGTGGACGTTTTCAAGCGCCGCGGGCCGGCGCACGCCGCGCCACTGCGGCTGCCGTCAATCCCCGGCGGGCTCGAAGCGGTGCTCACGCCGCGGCTGCTCGCGCCCAGCCGCATGTTCCAGGTTCCGGAGGCCGTGGATGCCGCTGTGGGCAGTGCTGCACCCAGCCGCCGACCCGCCAAGCAGCTCGCCCTCGCTTGAGGCCCTGCAGGGCATCGCGACCTGGGCGCTTCAGTACACCCCGCGCGTCGCGATCCTCGAGGAATCGGCCATCGCGATGGAGCTGGAGGCGAGCGCGCGCCTGTTCGGCGGCCGCCGGCGGCTGGTCGAGCGCATCAAGGCCGAAGCAGCGGAGCTGGGCCTCGCCGCGCCCAGCTGGGCGCCGACCAGCCTGGCGGCGCTGGCCCTGGCGCGCGCCGGCGCCACCAACGGCTTCGCCAAGCCCCTGCAGCAGGTGCTGGACGCGCTGGCCTTCCCGACGCTGACCGCGGCGCGCGCGCACGAGGCGACGCTCGCCCGCCTGGGCTGCCGCACATTGGGGGACGTTCGCGCGCTGCCGCGAGGCGGCATTTCCCGGCGCTTCGACGCCGCGGTGCTGCTGGCGATGGATCAGGCCTATGGACTGCGCCCGGAAAGCCACGCGTGGGTGCCAATTCCCGATCGCTTCGCGCAGCGGCTGGAGCTGATGTCGCGGGTGGAGCTGGCACCGGCGCTCCTGTTCGGCGCACGCCGACTGCTGATGCAGCTGTGTGGGTGGCTCGCGGCGCGGCGCAGCGGCATCACCTCCTATACCTTGCGCTGGGCCCACGATGCGATGCGATCGAAGACGGCCGGCGACGGAGGCGAGCTCACGATCCGCACGGCGGAGATCACCCGCAACGTGGAGCACCTGTGCCGCCTTCTCGCGGAGCACCTGGCCAAGGTGCAGCTCAAGGCCCCCGTGGGCGACCTCGAGCTCGTGGCCGACGATGTGCAGGCGCTGGAGGAGAAAAGCACTGCGCTGCTGCCGGACCCCACCCAGTCCAGCGAGTCGCTGGCCCTGGTGCTGGAACGCGTCGCCGCGCGCCTGGGGCCCGAGCGGGTGCTGCGGCCCGTGGCGCGGGAGGACCACCGGATGGAATGGATGGTGCACTGGCAGCCGGCGCAGGAGCGCAGCCGCGCCGGCCCACGCCGCGCCCGCGCCTGCCGCAGCCCGCCTACCGCCTGGCCGAGCCCCTGAAGCTTGCGTCGCGCGGTGATCGCCCCGTCTACCAGGGGCCCCTGGTGCTCCTGTCAGGGCCGCATCGCCTTGAAGGGGGGTGGTGGCACCGGCTGCCGGACGCCGGCGGCGGCACCACCGCGCAGAACGTGGTGCGCGACTACTGGGTGGCCCTGAGCCAGCACGCCGGAGTGCTGTGGATCTTCCAGACCCGCCTGGGCGAGGACAAGTCCGCCTGGTACCTGCACGGCGTGTTCGCCTGAACGCCGCGACCATGATCCCGACGCAGTACGCCGAGCTCTGGTGTCTCTCCAACTTCAGCTTCCTGCGCGGCGCGAGCCACGCGGAGGAACTGGTGGAGCGCGCCAAGGAGTTGGGCTATGCGGCCCTGGCCATCACTGACGAGTGCTCCATGGCAGGCATCGTGCGCGCGCACGTCGCCGCCAAGGAGCACGGACTGAAGCTGCTCGTGGGCGCGCAGTTCGAGGTGCAGGCCGCTGCGGCCTTCACGATGGTGGTGCTCGCGCGCAACCTGGCCGGCTACGGCAACCTGTGCGAATTCATCACCCACCTGCGGCGCGCCTCCGAGAAGGGCACCTACTCGCTGCACGCCGACCAGGTGACCGGTTCGGAGCTGGATGACTGCCTGGTTCTGGTGGCGCCGCGGCGCGGCCTGAAGCAGTTGGAGATCGACCAGGTGGCAGCGTGGACCGTGGAGCGGTTCGCGGGCAGCTGCTGGATGATCGCGCTGCGCGAGCGGGTACTGGGCGACGAGATGTGGCTGCACATGCTGCGCCAGGCGAGCGCGCGTCTGGGCATCCCGCTCGTGGCCGCCGGCGATGTGCACATGCACGTTCGATCGCGCAAGCCTCTGCAGGACGTGCTCACCGCCACCCGCGTGCGCAAGCCCCTCACCGAGTGCGGCGAGGCGCTGCAGCCCAACGCGGAGCGGCACCTGCGCACGCGCCTGCGCCTGGCGCAGCTCTATCCCGAGGACCTGCTGCAGGAGACGCTGCGCGTCGCGGAACTGTGCGAATTCACGTTGGAGCAGATGAAGTACCAGTACCCCTCGGAGGTGGTCCCCGAAGGCGAGACGCCCAAGAGCTACCTTCGCAGGCTCACGTACGAGGGGGCAGGGCAGCGGTGGCCGGACGGACTGTCCGAGAAGGTGCAGACGCTCATCGAGCACGAGCTCGCTCTCATCGCGGACCTGCGCTACGAGATGTACTTCCTCACGGTGCAGGACATCGTGCGCTTCGCCAGGTCCCGCCAGATCCTGTGCCAGGGTCGCGGGTCGGCTGCGAACTCCGTGGTGTGCTTCTGCCTGGGCGTGACGGAGGTGGACCCGGACCGCATGAGCACGCTGGTCGAGCGCTTCATCTCCCGCGAGCGCAACGAGCCCCCGGACATCGACATCGATTTCGAGCACGAGCGGCGCGAGGAGGTCATCCAGTACCTGTACACGAAGTACGGCCGGGACCGCGCCGCGCTGGCGGCCGCGGTGATCAGCTATCGCCCGAAGTCCGCGATCCGCGACGTGGGCAAGGCGCTCGGCTTCGATCCCGACGTGGTCGACGCGCTGGCCAAGGACCACATGTGGTGGGACGCCGCGGCCGTGCGCGAGGAGGAACTGGCCGCCCTGGGCCTGTCCGCCGACGACCTGCAGGTGCGCCAGATGCTGGAGCTCACCGGGCAGATCATGGGATTCCCGCGGCACCTGTCGCAGCACGTGGGCGGTTTCGTGCTCACGCGCGGGCCGCTCTCGCGCATGGTGCCGATCGAGAACGCCTCCATGGTCGATCGCACAGTGATCGAGTGGGACAAGGACGACCTGGACGCGCTGGGCCTGCTGAAGGTGGACGTGCTGGCCCTGGGCATGCTCACCGCGATCCGCAAGGCGCTGGAGTTCATCAGCCAGAGGAAGGGCTTCGTCTTCGGCCTGCAGGACGTGCCTGCGGAAGACCCCGCCACCTACGACATGGTGTGCAAGGCCGACACGGTGGGCGTCTTCCAGATCGAGAGTCGGGCGCAGATGTCGATGCTGCCCCGGCTGAAGCCACGCACCTTCTACGACCTCGTGATCGAGGTCGCCATCGTGCGCCCGGGCCCGATCCAGGGTGGCATGGTGCACCCGTACCTGAATCGCCGGATGGGCAAGGAAGAAGTGATCTATCCCAGCGAGGCGCTGAAGGCCGCCCTGGGCCGCACGCTGGGCGTGCCAGTGTTCCAGGAGCAGGTGATGCAGATCTCCATGATCGCCGCCGGCTTCACAGCGGGCGAGGCGGACGGCCTGCGTCGCGCCATGGCCGCGTGGAAGCGCAAGGGCGGGCTGGAGAAGTACCACGACCGTTTGGTGGACGGAATGATCGCGCGCGGCTACGAGGCGGAATTCGCAAAGCAGGTGTGGCAGCAGGTTCACGGCTTCAGTGAGTACGGCTTCCCCGAGAGCCACGCCGCGTCTTTCGCGCTCCTGGTGTACGCGAGCTGCTGGATCAAACGCCACCACCCGGCGGAGTTCCTCGCCGCGCTCCTGAACTCCCAGCCCATGGGGTTCTACTCGCCCTCGCAGCTGGTGCAGGACGCGAAACGCCACGGCGTGGACGTGCGCGCGGTCGACGTGATGGCCAGCGACGTGGATTGCACGCTGGAGGACCTGCCCCACGCGCCGGCGGTGCGCCTGGGTCTCCGCATGATCGACAAGCTCAAGGGCGAGTCGGCGCAGCGCATCGTGCGGGCGCGCGCGAGCGCGCCCTACGACAGCGCCGACGACCTGGCGCGCCGCGCGGGCCTGCAGCAGCACGAGATGAAGCTGCTGGCCGCCGCCGACGCGCTCCAGAGCCTCTCGGGCCACAGGCGGCAGCAGGTCTGGGACGCCGCGGCGCTGCGGCCGGCGCCGGAGTTGCTGCGCGACGCTCCGATCGAGGAGGAGATCCTGGAGCTTCCGCCTGCGCCGGAAGGTGAGGAGATCGTCTTTGACTACGCCTCCATGGGCCTGACGCTGCGGCGCCATCCCCTCGCGCTGCTGCGCCCCACGCTGGCGGGGCGCGGCCTGAAGACGGCCGCAGACCTGCACGACCTCCCGAATGGCCGGCGCGTGCGGGCCTGCGGCATCGTCACGCTGCGGCAGCAGCCCAGCACGGCCAACGGCACCATCTTCGTGTCCCTTGAGGACGAGACTGGCGTGCTGCAGGTGATCTGCTGGAAGAGCATCCGCGAGGAGCAGCGAGACGTGTTGCTGCGCGCCAAGCTGCTAGCCGTGACCGGCGTGTGGCAGCGCGAGGGAGATGTGCGCAACCTAGTTGCGCGCGAGCTCGAGGACCTCACGCCGCTGCTGGGAAGGCTGGCGGGGAGCGCGGAGAGCAGGGACTTTCGATAGATCCCAGACTCGGCAATACCTCTTCCCGTGCACTATTAACAAGGGCACTCGTCGCTGTCGGAAGTCTCGACGGTCTCCGTTGAGTGCGAGCCGTCGAACGAAAAGTGGTACTTGCATTGTCCGTCGTACATCACGCAGCACTCTACGTCTTGTTCTTCCGGATTCCCTATCTGGAAGAACAGCTTAGAAAATTGCTGTTGCTTGTCTGGCAACCGGAATTCATCTGGGCCACCTCTCTTCCATTCACCCCAGACGTCGTTGTCGTCGCGTGAAGGTCCGCTTTGAAGCGTTAACCTAGTTGCGGTTGTGCCCGCGCAAAACCTGATCGACCATCCGTCCATTCGGTTCTCCTTGGTCAAGAACGGTACCGAGAAGCACGCTTTCAGCAACTCGCTATCTTTGCGCGGCCACTCCAATCGAGTGTGCTGCTGCGAAGGGACATTGATCTGACGCAATAAGTTTCTTGGCACATGACCACCAACCCTGGCGGGCGATGATGTGCGACCCGGGGCCGAATGCTCTGCAAAATCGCCGATCCACCCCTCATGGCGAAAGTCGTTCAGACATTGAAGCCAGGCCTGAGGCGCAAGCTAAGGGTGCGCGGTGGGTCTGGGCCAAGCAGCCGCGCACGACCTCGACCATCCCAGTGCATGTGACCCCGGTGAACTGTGGCGAAACCTGACGCTGGCAAATTTCTGACGGCCCGGTAGAAGCAGCCACTCCGGACGCCTTAAGGCCCGGTTTTAGGTCTCCCAGGATCGCATTTCCGAACTCGGTGACTACACGAAGCCCATCCACCTCTTAGGAGTGCGTCGTGAAGTCCCGTCCCTGTTCAACCTTGTCCGCTGTCGTGCGCCAGCTCCGTCGCGCGAGGCGCTGCGTAGCCCGCTCCCGCTGGTACCGCATCGCGCGGTTGGCCATCTGGCTGCTGGAAGCGTGCCACCTGGCGTCCTGGCTTCTCGCCCCTTGGCAGTAGCCGCTGCCATGTGCGTACGACACGCTCGCGACGCTCCCGGCCAGCTCACAGGCGCGCAGCGGTGTCAGCCGCGCAGTCGAGACCCGGTCATCGCGGCCTCGGGTGACCACGCGTGCGCGGACACCGGGAACGGCCACTGAGGCGGCTTGCCGGGGGGTACCACCACTGCGGCAGGTCCCCCAGCCCCCAAGGCGCTGGCAAGCGACTCCGCGTGCCGGGCCGCGCCCGCCTGGACCGCGTCCGCCAGGCGCCGCGCGGCGAGCCTGGTGGCCCGCTCCACGCCAGCCTCCGTGAGGCTGAAGCGCCGCGTTAACGGCCGCGCCTCGATCTCCTTTGCCAGGCCCAGCGCGCACAGGCGCTTGGGAAGCGTGCCGGCGCCCCGGATCTCATACGGCGCCGGGTGGGCTGCGAAGATCGACAGCAGGCAATTGCGCTGAGGGGTGGTGAGTTCCTGGGTCGTCATATGCCGCGGGCACGGGCAAGCCCGTGCAGGCTTGAAACGTAGACTACTTGAGGGGTGCACAGCGTCAAGCAGGGGGTGCTTTCCGTGCGCATCGATCTCCGCGAACGCCGCCCGTGGCCGGCGCCCAGTTGCGACCGCGCATGCGCTCCATGGGCGCCGGGCGAGCGCTCTTCGCTCCGCCCGGACGCCTATCACGCCGAGAAGTGCTCGTCCAACCCTGTACTGGGGTTCACAGCCTAGGGTGCCGTGGGTAGCATCGTCATGACCATCGCGGAGGGTGCTGTCATGACCGGCTTCACGGGCGCCATCGGAGCTGCGGTACTCCTGTTGTATCTCCTGGTTCTATCCGGTTGTGCAAGCTTCAGGCAGAAGTCTGACGAAGTCTGGCAACGTCCCAGCGGAGGGGAACTCGCCCCGCTGGAAGATGCCAAAGCGGCAATAAGGACGCATCTTCCGTATGCCTGGGCGTCCCTGGCGGCCTACCAGCGTCCCACCGAGCCCGAGTGTGCCGAACCGCATGCGTTCCTGCGATCGATCGGCTGGACGCGCTGGCTCGAGCTGCCGCAGCTTTTGGGGGACCAGCCGTTCAACGACCCAGAGATGCGTTCTCTCGCGCAGGCCATGCGCGAGCAACATCTACGCGTGGAAGTGTGGAGTCGTCCTCCCTCTGAAGGCCGCTCTGGTGAGGTCATCGTCGCCTTTGGGGGTACGGAGTTTCGCAATCTGCAGGATTGGAAGGCCAACCTTCACTGGGTTGGGGCGTGGTTCGGTGCCCAAGACCAGTACGAGTTGATCTCCTCTCGGTTCGTGCCGGCATTCGCCCGAGAGTTCAGACGACGCCAGCAGCGCCCTGACGAAGCGTGGTTGGCATCGGCGCGCATCACCCCGACGGGGCACTCGCTGGGGGGAGGCCTGGCGCAGCGCTTCGCCTACGACGTCTGGGATGAACTGAAGTTGCCCGCGGACCAGCTGCGCGTGCGAGAGATCTACAGTTTCGACCCCAGCCCCGTCTCAGGTAAACGCACGTCTCCCTCGTTCCAGGAGCACAAGGACGAGACCCTGCGGTACAAGGGACTGAAGATCTACCGCATCTACAACCGCGGCGAGATTTTGGCGACCGTGCGCTCCATCTTGCACTTCGGGAATTTGAACCCAGACCTGAACGAGCAAGGGCAGAACTGGATCGATATTCGGTACAAGGACAACTGGAGCTGGCGCACCTTGTTGCCGGACGGCTGGGTGCATGCCCATGGCATGGAGAGCCTGGCGTGCTTTATGGCCAAGGAAATCAATGTCCCTGTGATGAACACGCCAGGCGCAGCCTCTTCGGTCCCAGCGCGCGCACCGCAATAGGTTCCGAGGGCCAGCTAGGAGGTGGGCACCTGACTGAAAGAAGCCCGGGCGCGTGACATGGGCCGAGTCTGGCCGTGGGACCCTCTAGATTGCCTGCAGCGCCCAGAGGTCGGTGGTCGTCTGCCGTGGCAGACGGGCCACTTCGCAGTATCGCCGCAAGGCGCGATCAGTCTGCAAGGCCACGGAGGTGAGCTGTGCAAGCCAGTCCGGGTCGGCAGGCCAGGTGCCGTGCTTGCGCATCGGCATGTAGATGGCGTGCACGTGTTCGTAAAGTCGCTGGGCGCCTGCCTCCCCGCTCATGCCCAAGAGGAGGTGCAAGGTGGCACCCACGATGTCGGACGCCCCCTCCTCGACGCCCTTTCGAAGGGACGCGATCGAATCCGCTAGCAGGGGCAGGTAGCAATCAAGGATCTCGTCGACCAGCTGCAGCTTCACGAGGGAGCGCAGCTTGGCCTCGTTCAGAAGTTCAGTGCTACCTGCGAGGTTCGAACGGACGGGCATACCAATAAGAAAGGCACGGGAAAGACTCCGTGTGCCGCGTGGGGATCCTAAATGCGTCGGCCCCAACTTCCGAGCTGCGAAGCAGACAAAGTGGCGGACTATTGAGCCATTCGTGGTACTTCGGGGGGCGCACTCCCACCACGTGGTGTGCCCACGTCGTTTGTAGTTCAAATCCGCGCTTCATTGACTTTCCTCATCGGGATCTTCGTCACCCCAAGACATATTGCGTTCCGTCGATCTACGTCACCGAAAACTGAATTCACGGAGTAGGGATGCTCTCGAAAATGGGAAACACTGCCCGCCCCAGGTTGGACGGGGCGACGGCCGCGCGGCATGTCGATGCACAGGAGGCAAGAGCGCACGACGAGCGGGGAGCAGTGACCTCGGCGCTGCGTTCAGGCAGCGGCGGAGCCTTTGCCGTGCTCGCTGGCCCGCAGGCGGTTCGGCTTCGGCCGCAACGCGCCGTCGGCCGGCTGCAGCATTGGTGATGGGGCTCCTCAACGTGCGGGAGCGGACAGTGGTGCCCCGCGGTGCGCGCCTGCCATTGTTTCACCGCCCGGGTCGCGTCGCGCTGCTGGACGACGATCCCGTCTTCCGGGCCATGCTCAAGGGGGTATTGGAGCGCAGCTGGGATGTGCTGACCTTCTCTCGGGCCGAGGGCCTGCTCGAACATCTGCTCACCGAGATCCCGTTCGCGGCGGCGGATACCTGGGTGCAGCAGGATCTTGTCAGGACGTTCCTTGCGGAGCGGGGCAACCTCCCCGCCGCGGTGATGCATTACCTTGCGCGAGCGACGGAGCGCTTTGGCCTCACGAGGATCTGCCTGGTCGACCAAGTCCTCGAAGGGGGGCGATTGGGGACCGACGTACTGCGCCAACTGCATTCGCACGACTGGCGCGGACACGCGGCACTGGTGACCGGACAGGCAGGCACTACCACGGCAGTGCAGGCTTTCAACGAAGGCCTCATCCAGCGCTTCGAGCAAAAGGAGGGGCCCGAGTTTCCGCTGAGGATTCTGGACTTCGTGCTGCTTGCGCAGGAAGGGGGCGCCCCCGACACCGACCAGATCTGGCGCAGCACGCTCAACGAGGTGCAACATCGCGCGCTCACGGCAGCTGGCGTGTGCGCGAGCCTCGGCCAGTCTTTGCGCGGTGTCATGGCCGAATACGTGGTGATCGGCGCTCCCTTCGGCGCGCTGGGGCTCACGGCCGCAGGCGCCATTGCGTGGATGCCCCTGTCCATGGCCGGCGCCAGCGGCCCGGCCGACCTGCGGGAGTTTCTGCCGATTTCGGAGATGCGCCCTGTGAGCGCGCCAGGGCGTTTCGGAGACGACGGACAGCTGCTGGGCCAGGTGTTCGTCACGAGCGACAAACTACCTGCCGGGCATCCGGCGGGGTTGGATGAGTGGAGGGCGCGGCATGTGGCGCTCGATGCCGGCTTCGATGCGGCGATCTCCGTGGGCGCGAGTTAAGGCTACCGCGAGCGGCGAGCCCTGCTCACGACCCGAAGCACCCATCGTCCGCCGGCTCCTTGTGAGCGGCAAGTGCAGCGGCGGCACCAGGCAGGGCCTCGCGATCGCGGCTTCCTGTCTCGGGGCAGTCCTCGGGGACTTGGCTCGCGTGCCACTTCTCTCGCGAGCCGATCAACATGGGGATGTCGCGCGACAGCGCCGAACAACGCGAGTGGGGCTCCCTGTTTCGGGCCTGCCCGCCGGGAGCGGAATACACCACGTGCTTGCACCCGTGGCAGGTGAGAAGGATGGTCCTGGACATGTGAATCTCCGGCGATCGTGCGGACTGACGTCTCAATGACACTCGGGATGTCGGTGGGCTCTGCACTTTGCGCAAGATCAATGTACGGGCCCGTGCGTCGAGGACCAAGCAGGTGCTCCTTCAATATATTTTGCGGTTTGCTATCGG